>NZ_CP021361.1:3867500-4122625 GCF_002157145.1 Acidovorax carolinensis | reverse complement strand
CCGGCTGGGCCCATGGGGCTGCGATGGGATTCCTCGGTCATTTCAGGGGGCATTCTTGTTGTGGATAGGAGGAACGGTTCCAGGCGGCGGATTGTAGCTTGTCAAGGAGTTATCCACAATTTGAAAAGCACCTGTGGAGAGGGGGTTGCAGGGATCGGATACGGGTCTGTCCGCGTCCCCCATAAAGGCCCACAACCCGATGGGCATTGCCAGCCGGCATCAAGCCTGCGATAATTTCGGGTTTCCCTGAATGTGTTCAGGGTGATTTGACCCGGCGCGCCGATATTTGTGCCCCGCAGTCGTCGGTTGTGCGCGTTTCCCGCAAGGGGCGTTGCGGCCACGGAGGGCGGTGTTCAAGAGCAGCAGTCCGGAACTGAACCTCAAGGAATAGCATCATGAAACGTACTTACCAGCCCTCCAAGACGCGCCGCGCGCGCACCCACGGTTTCCTCGTCCGCATGAAGACCCGCGGCGGCCGCGCCGTGATCAACGCACGTCGCGCCAAGGGCCGCAAGCGCCTGGCCGTCTAAGGCCGTTACGGTCTCCGGCCTGCTCCCCGGTTTGCGCCGTCAGGTTCCAAACGGGGCGCTTGCATGCAACGGCTAAAAACCCGTCCGCAGTTCCAGGCGGCCATGGCGGGAGGCACTGTCTCCCGCACTGCGCATTTCGCGCTGCACCGTCTGGTGCTGGACGCCGAGAATGCTGCCGCGGCGGTGACCCGCATTGCTCCCACAGGGCCCGACTCCTCGCCATCTGCGCAAGGGTCGCAGGCCCTGTTCGGCGTGTCTGACGTGTGGCTGGGCGCCATGGTGCCCAAGCGCTGGGCGAAGCGCGCTGTCACACGCAACACCATCAAGCGGCAGATCTATGCCGTGGCGGATCTGTTCGAGGCCCGTTTGCCGCAGGCGGCCTACGTGGTGCGCCTGCGCGCCACGTTTGATCGCAAGCAGTTCCTCAGCGCCACGTCCGACCCGCTCAAGCAGGCGGTGCGCGCCGAGCTGCTGCAGCTTTTTGGCCACGCGGCGCGTCGCAGCAGCGTGGCGCACGCGCCAGCGCCAGCGGCAGAGCAGGTGGCCCCATGATGCGAGCATTGCTGATCGGCGTGGTCAAGGGCTATCGGCTGTTCCTCAGCCCCTGGCTGGGATCGGCCTGCCGGTTCGAGCCCACCTGTTCGGCCTATTCGCTGCAGGCCCTGGAGCAGCATGGCGCGGCGGCGGGCAGCTACCTCACGGTGCGCAGGCTGGTACGCTGCCACCCCTGGTGTGACGGGGGCCATGACCCGGTCCCGCAACAATTGCCGCGCAACATGCGGCTTTTTTCGCGGCTTTCTCCTTCCAACACCCAACCATCCTCACCAAAGAAGTCTTCATGAACGACATTCGCCGCACCATCCTGTGGGTGATTTTTGGCTTTTCCATGGTTCTGCTGTGGGACAAGTGGCAGCTGCACAACGGTAACAAGGCCACATTCTTCCCTTCCACCCCGGCGGTGACTGCGCCTGCCGCCACGGGCGCCGCGCCCAGCGCCACCGGTGCTGCCAGTGTTCAGGCCCCCAGCGCACCCGTTGCCGCTGTTGCGCAAGGCGCCTCGGCGGTGCCCGGCCAGCCTGCCCCCGCAGCGCCTGCCCTGCGCGAACGCGTCGAGGTCACCACCGATGTCTACCGCCTGACCTTCGACAGCGAAGGCGGCTCGCTCACCCATGCTGAGCTCCTCAAGCATGTGGACATGGCTGACAAGTCGCGCAACTTCTTGTTGTTCGACGAAAGCGCCGACCGGGTGTATGTGGCCCAGACGGGCCTTATCGGCGGCAGCTACCCAACCCACAAAACGTTGATGAAGGCCGTGCCGGGCCCCCGTGCCCTGTCGGATGGCGAGAATGAGTTGAGCGTGCGCTTTGAATCGCCTGACCTGGGTGGCCTGAAACTGGTCAAAACCTGGACGCTCAAGCGGGGCTCCTACGACATGGCCGTGGCCCATGAAGTGGTGAATACCGGCAGCACGCCGGTGTCGCCGCAGCTGTATTTGCAACTCGTGCGCGACGGCAACAAGCCGCCCGGAGAGTCATCGTTCTATTCCACTTTCACGGGGCCAGCGGTCTACACCGACGCCAAGAAATACCAGAAGGTCGAATTCAAGAAGATCGAAGAAGGCAAGCCCGATATCGAGAAGTCCGCTACCAACGGCTATGTGGCCATGGTGCAGCATTACTTTGCCAGCGCCTGGCTGCTGGGTGACGGCATCCAGCGCGACCTGTTCATGCGCAAGGTGGACACCAACCTGTATTCGGTGGGCATGATCACGCCCGTGGGCGAAATCGCGCCGGGCGCCAGCAAGACGGTGCAGGCCCAGCTGTTTGCCGGCCCGCAGGTCGAGACCAGCCTGGAAAAGCTGGCCCCCGGCCTTGAACTCGTCAAGGACTACGGCTGGCTCACCATCCTGGCCAAGCCGCTGTACTGGCTGCTCGACCAGCTGCACAAGATCCTGGGCAACTGGGGCTGGTCCATCGTGGGCCTGGTGCTGCTGCTCAAGATATTGTTCTACTGGCTCAACGCCAAGGCCTACGCCAGCATGGCCAAGATGAAAGCCATCAACCCCAAGATCATGGAGATGCGCGAGCGCCTCAAGGACAAGCCGCAGCAGATGCAGCAGGAGATGATGCGCATCTACCGCGAGGAGAAGGTCAACCCCATGGGCGGGTGCTTCCCCATCATGATCCAGATCCCCGTGTTCATTGCGCTGTACTGGGTGCTGCTGTCCAGCGTGGAAATGCGCAATGCGCCCTGGATCGGCTGGATTCATGACCTGTCCACGCCCGACCCGTTCTTCATCCTGCCCCTGCTGATGACGGCCAGCTCGCTGCTGCAGACGGCGCTGAACCCCGCGCCGCCCGATCCGATGCAGGCCAAGATGATGTGGTTCATGCCGCTGATCTTCAGCGTGATGTTCTTCTTCTTCCCGGCCGGCCTGGTGCTGTACTGGCTGACGAACAACATTCTGTCGATTGCGCAACAGTGGCTCATCAACACCCGCATGGGCGTGCCGCCGCAGTTCAATCTGCCGAAATTCCGCTGACACCCACCCTGGCGCACCAGTGCGGTGCGTCTGCAACCCAACGGCCGCACATGCGGCCGTTGTCGTTTTGGGTACGATGGTTGCTTGTCACCTCATTCACGATTCACTCCACGAGGAAAAGCTGATGAACCATCGACCGAACTTCAAGCTGGGTGCCCTGTGTGTGGCTGCGCTGCTGACCACCGGGGCGGCGGGGGCTGCCACCATGCGCTGGGCGGGCGCCAATGACATCCTGACCGTGGATCCGCACGCGCAAAACCACCAGACTACCCACGCCTTCCTGCAGCAGGTGTACGAAAGCCTGGTGCGCTACGACAAGGCCTACAAGATCGAGCCGGCACTGGCCACCAAGTGGACGCAGATTTCGCCGACGCAGGTCCGGTTCGAGCTGCGCAAGGGCGTCAAATTCCACGACGGCGCGCCCTTCACGGCCGACGACGTGGTCTTCTCGCTGACTCGCGCGATGACGCCGCCGTCCAACATGCAGTCGGCCGTGCAGAGCGTCAAGGAAGTCAAGAAGGTGGACGATCACACGGTGGACCTGATCCTCAAGGGCCCCAACCCCATCCTGCTGCGCGAGCTGACGGAAGCGCGCATCATGAACAAGGCCTGGGCCGAGAAGAACAATTCCCAGAAGTCGCAGGACTACGCCGCCAAGGAAGAAAACTTTGCTGCGCGCAACGCCAACGGCACCGGCCCTTTCATCATGGTCGGCTGGCAGCCGGACGTGAAGGTCACGCTCAAGAAGAACCCCAACTGGTGGGACAAGCCCACGGGCAACATCGACGAGGTGGTCTTCACGCCCATCAAGTCGGCCGCCACGCGTTCGGCCGCGCTGATCTCGGGCCAGGTCGACTTTGTGGCCGATCCCCCGCCGCAGGACCTGGCGCGCATGAAGGGCAGCCCCGACATCAAGCTCATTGAGGGCGCCGAGAATCGCACCATTTTCCTGGGCCTGGACCAGTTCCGCGACGAGCTGCCCGGTGCCGGCACGCCGGGCAAGAACCCGCTCAAGGACAAGCGCGTGCGCCAGGCGCTTTATCAGGCCATCGACTCCGCCGGACTGCACAGCCGCACCATGCGCAACCTCTCGGTGCCCGCCGGAACCATGGTGGCCCCCATGGTCAACGGCTGGAGCAAGGCATTGGACGAGCGCGCCGCCAAGTACGACGTCGAGGCCGCCAAAAAGCTGCTGGCCGATGCCGGCTATCCCAACGGCTTTTCGCTCAAGCTCGATTGCCCGAACGACCGCTATGTGAACGACGAGGCCATCTGCCAGGCGGTGACCGCCATGTGGACGCGGATCGGCGTCAAGACCACGCTGCAGGCCGCGCCCATGTCGCAGTTCGTGACGCGCGTGATGAACAGCGACGTGAGCGCCTACCTGTTCGGCTGGGGCGTTGCCACGTTCGATGCGCTCTACTCGCTCGACTCCCTCATGGCCACCAAGGACGGCAAGACGTCCGCGGGTGTCTACAACGCGGGGCGTTTCAGCAATGCCGAGCTGGACACCAAGATCGGCCAGATCAAGGTCGAGATGGACATGGGCAAGCGCGATGCGCTGCTGGCCGACGCGCTCAAGCTGGTGAAGGACGAGTACCTTTACCTGCCGGTGCACCACCAGATCCGACCCTGGGCCATGCGCAACAACGTGGACACGCAGCACCGCGCGGACGACCGCCCGATGCCCGTCTGGACCACGATCAAGTGAGCTTTTGAAAACACGTCCCTCACCGCCTGCCGCATTGCGGATTTTGGTGCAAAAGTGCCTCTAGCCCAATGAATTCAAGCGCAAGACGCTATTGTTTTTGAAGGTATCTGTCCCCAGAACAAGGCCCGCACGCGCGGGCCTTGTGCATGGCGGGGCTATCATGCCGCTCCCTTTCCCGTTCCCTTCCCGCACAACGCCTGTCACCCAACCATGCTGCCCCGCCACTCCGACCCCATCGCCGCCATCGCCACTGCCCCGGGGCGCGGCGCGGTCGGCATCGTGCGCGTCTCGGGCAGGCAGCTCGCCGGCCTGACCCAGGCGCTGTGCGGGCGCACGCTGAGGCCGCGCGAAGCCACCTACCTTCCCTTTCGCGATGCTGCGGGCCAGGCCATCGACCAGGGGTTGGCGCTGTATTTCCCCGGCCCGCACAGCTACACCGGTGAAGACGTGCTGGAGTTGCAGGCCCACGGCGGCCCGGTGGTGCTGCAACTGCTGCTGGCGCGCTGCCTCGAAGCGGGCGCAACGGTCGACCCGGCCACGGGCCAGCCCTGCCTGCCCGGACTGCGGCTGGCGCAGCCGGGCGAGTTCACCGAGCGCGCGTTCCTGAACGACAAGATCGACCTGGCCCAGGCCGAGGCGATTGCCGACCTGATCGACGCCAGCACCGAGGCGGCCGCGCGCGGCGCCAGCCGCTCGCTGACCGGGGCGTTTTCGCAAGAGATCCATGCGCTGCGCGCTGCACTGATCCATCTGCGCATGCTGGTGGAGGCCACGCTGGATTTTCCCGAGGAAGAAATCGACTTCCTGCGCAAGGCGGACGCGCGCGGGCAGCTACAAAATCTGGAGCAAACGCTGGCGCAAGTGATGGGGCGCGCCCGCCAAGGCGCACTGCTGCGCGAAGGCATCAAGGTGGTCATTGCCGGGCAGCCCAATGCCGGCAAAAGCTCGCTGCTCAATGCCCTGGCGGGTGCCGAGCTGGCCATCGTGACCCCCATTGCCGGCACCACGCGCGACAAGGTGCAGCAGACCATCCAGATCGAAGGCGTGCCACTGCATGTGATCGACACCGCCGGCCTGCGCGACAGCGACGACGAGGTCGAGCGCATCGGCATCGCCCGTGCCTGGGATGCCATTGCAGCCGCCGACGCGGTGCTTTTTCTGCACGATCTGGCCCGCTGGGATGCTATCGAATACAGAGCGGATGATGCAGCCATAGAAAGCGCTCTGGCAGAAAAACTACCCAAATCCGTGCCCGTCATCGATGTCTGGAACAAGGTCGATTGCGTGCCTGGCACGGTCGCGCAGCCCCCGGCCGCCGGGCGCGCCGCCGTGCATCTGTCGGCGCGCACGGGAGAGGGGCTCGATGCGTTGCGCCGCATTCTGCTGCAGGTGGCGGGCTGGCAGTCGGCGCCCGAAGGCGTGTACATCGCCCGCGCCCGGCATGTGCAGGCGCTGCGTGCGGTGCAGGTGCACCTCCAGGAAGCCGCGGCGCAACTGGATGCGCAAGGCCCCGCGCTGGACTTGCTGGCCGAGGAACTGCGGCTGGCCCAGAACGCGCTGAGCGCCATCACGGGAGAATTCTCGTCCGACGACTTGCTGGGCGTCATCTTCTCCAGCTTTTGTATCGGTAAGTAACGGCATCCACCGGCTTTTGTTGTAAACAGTCGTAAGGATTGCTTGTGCCTGCTCTGTTACAAAGGTAGCTTCGGAGGACCATGAACGCCATTACGCCCATCCAATCCAAAATTGATCTGACTGGCCTGCTGAACGCCATTGCCCAGGCGGGCGCGGAAGACAGCATGACCAATCCCCTCACACCTGCGCAGTGGGACACCGTCTCTGCCTATCTGCAGCCCTATACCGTGCCAGCAGGGCATGTGCTGTTCTCCCAGGGCGCTTCGGACCGGACCCTTTACCTGATTGAAAGTGGCAGCCTGAGCGTGCATTACCAGGACGAGAAGGAGCGCCTGCGGCTGGCGATCGTGGGGCCGGGCTCGGTGGTGGGTGAAGGCGCCTTCTTTTCGATGCGCCCCCGCAGTGCCACGGTGCAGGCCGGCGCACCGACCAAGCTCTGGAGCCTGACTGCGTTGCGCTTCACCGAGCTGTCCAATCGCCAGCCCGCCATCGCACTGGGGCTGGCCATGGCCGCTGGCGCCGTGTTGGCCAAACGGCTGGGCAACCGCCGCCGCCGCGTTGCAGCCACCTGACACCGGGTGTTGTTTAGCCCGCTTGCGGGGGTCGTTGGGGGGCGCTCGCGGGGACGCGCCGGGTAAACTTGATCGGGTTCATTACCGGTGCTATCCCCAGAAAGCAAACCATGTCCCTGTTCAGTTGGTTTAGCCGCAAACCTTCACCGCCCAAAGCCCGCGCAGCCCTGGACCCTTCGGGTCTGCTCAATGCCGATGCCACCGTTCCACTGGCCGTGGGACGCAAGCCCATCCTGGAACCCCAGCCTGCGGAACACGCGGCAAACCGCAAGAATGAACGCATGGAGCGGCGCGAACTGCTCTACACCGTGGTGCGCGATGCCATGGTGCGCGCCGGCGTGCTGTCGGCCAGCTACAAGTTCAAGGTGCTGTCGCTGGACCAGCGGGGCCGGCAGTTTCTCGTGATGATGGACCTGGCCCGCGAGTTTGGTGGAGAAACCGTGCGGCTCAGCGAGATCGAGGCGCTGATCGCCCAGACGGCCAAGGCCCGCTACGACATTCTGGTGACGGCGGTGTACTGGCGCATCAATGACCATGTGGCGGTGGGTATTCCGCAAAAGGGCATTGCGCCTCTCGGCGCGTCGCTGCCCGCGGCCCCTGCGGCGCCCGCGGTGCCGGTGCGGGCGCCGCAGGCCCCGGTCGCAGGCCCCGTCGCGCCGGTGAGCGCGCTGGCTTCTGCTGCGCCGCCCCTGCAGCCAGCCACCCCGGTGCCAACCCGCCCTGCTGTCGCTGCGGCGCGCCCTGCGCCGCGTTTTGATCCGATCGAGGCCGATGAAGTGGCTGCATTCAAGCGTGCGCTGTCGGATGCCGCGGGGGCCCGGGCCACCCCTGCCGCAGCCGCCAAACCGGGGGTGCCTGTGCGATCGGGCCCGCTGCTGCCGCCGTCGCGGCCGACCGGATTTGAAGACACGGTGATGCCCGGTGCCGACGGGACGTTTCCCGATCTCAGCAGCACCCAGTACGGCGATCTGAACTGAGTGGAGGCACGGCTTACAGGCCTTGGCGGGCCGAGTGCCCCAGACCGGACTTGGCTTCAGTGACCGGCGAAGTCCACCAGGGTGTACAGCGCAAGGCCACCTTCGCGCAGCCGTTGGGATCCACCGAGTTCCGGCAAATCGACGATGGCGGCGCCTTCGGTGACCGTGGCGCCAAGTTTTTCCAGCAGCTTCTTGCCGGCCATCATGGTGCCGCCGGTGGCAATCAGGTCGTCGATCAGCAGCACGCGGTCACCCGCCTTGACGGCGTCGGTGTGCAATTCGACCGTGGCGCTGCCGTATTCGAGCTCATAGGTTTCCTCGACGGTCGTGAACGGCAGCTTGCCCTTCTTGCGGATGGGCACGAACCCCACGTTCAGCTCGTAGGCCACCACGGCCCCCAGGATGAAACCGCGCGCGTCGAGCCCCGCCACCACATCGGGGCGCAGGGCGCGGTCCATGTAGCGGTGAACGAACGCGTCGATCAGGACGCGAAAGACCTTGGGGTCCTGCAGCAGGGGCGTGATGTCGCGAAACTGCACTCCCGGCGCGGGCCAGTCAGGCACGGTGCGGATGTGTTGGCGAAGATACTCGTTGACGCTGAGGGGCTGCATGGCGGGGTGAATTGGGAAAGGAACAAAGAGAAAGAGCGACGCCTGGCAATCCAGTTGTACTCGACGCGCGAAGTGTAAGGATTGCATCGCAAGCAACACAGCGTGGCTGCGGAGCCCGGGCAGCCCCCATAATGGGTAACTGTTGTTTCTCCTTGTACCGCAATCGGCTTTTTGGGGCCGATTTGGTTTCGCACTCCGGATCGGCCCATGCCCATCTCTGTCCTTTTGATCGATGGCGACACTGTCCATGCACAGTCCGTCGTCCATGCGCTGGTCGATCCCTGGCTGGACTGGACAGTCGAAGTTGCGCCCACGCTTGCGCAAGCCCGCCGGATACTGGCCCGCGAACAAACCGACGTAGTGTTGACGGTGCGCAGCATGGTCGATGGCACGGCCTTTGATGTGCTGGAACTGCTCGACGAGGTGCCGGCCCTGATCATCGTGCTCCCGGGCGAGGAGGTTCAGGCGGCACAGGCCATGCGGCACGGGTTCAGTGATTTTCTGGTGCAGACCCCGCAACGCGATCACCTGCTGGCGCTCCCCGCGCAGATCGAGGCAGTGCTCGAGCGCAGCACGGGCGCGCGGGCGCGCCAGACCGCCGAGGCCATGCTGGCC
This sequence comes from Acidovorax carolinensis, assembly GCF_002157145.1. NCBI lineage: Bacteria > Pseudomonadati > Pseudomonadota > Betaproteobacteria > Burkholderiales > Comamonadaceae > Acidovorax > Acidovorax carolinensis. The sequence goes on along the minus strand of NZ_CP021361.1, from coordinate 4,113,432 downwards.
AGGCAGCACCGATTGCTGCAGGCGATCTCCAGGGTCCAGGCCATCTTCATTGCGAAGACTTCTCCCCGCGCTGCGTTTGATGCAGTGCTGCAGGAGTTGATGGCGCTCACTGGCAGCGCGTTCGGGCTGGTGGGGCAGGTGCAGCGCACGTCCGAGGGCCAGCCGCTCCTGCGGGTGCATGCCATGACCGACATCAGCTGGGACGCCGCTTCGCGCGCCCACTATGCCGAGCATGCCCAGGAGGGCATGGTTTTTGACAATCCGCACACGCTCCTGGGCGCGGCGCTGCGGACGGGCGAGGCGGTCATCTGCAACAACCCCGCCGCAGACCCGCGCAGCACCGGGGTTCCGCGGGGGCATCCGGTGCTCAAAACTTATATGGGACTGCCCATCCATGCCGCCGGGGAGCTTGTCGCCATGGTCGGGCTGGCCAATCGCCCGGATGGCTATTCGCAGGCGGAGGCGCAGTTTTTGCAGCCGCTGCTCAATACCGTGGGCCAGCTCGAACTGGCGCGCCGGGCCGAGCTGGCGCGCAGCGAGGTCGAGTCCCGGCTGGCACATGCCAGTGCGCTGCTGACCGAAAAGACCCGCGCGCTGGAAGTCACGCTGGCCAGCGTGTCCCAGGGCATCACGAACGTCGATGCCAGCGGCCGCATCCGCCTGTACAACCGGCGTTATCTGGAGCTGCTGGATTTGCCTGAAGCGTTGCTCGCAACGCAGCCGAGCGTGGAAGACGTCGTGCGTTTCCAGACCGAGCGGGGAGATTTTGGGCCCGATTTCGAACTGATCGAATCGCCCGCCCGGGCCTACGTGGCATCGGAGCAAGCCGGGCGGGCTGGGGGCCCTGCAATGCCCGAAACCTATATCCGCAAGACACGCGAGGGGCGCTATCTGGAAGTGCGCACGCGGTTGGTGGAGGCGGGCGGCAGGGTACGCACTTTTGCCGATGTGACCGATTACCTGGGCACGCTGCAGGCTTTGCGGGAGAGTGAGGCGCGCTGGCGCAGCCTCACCCACCTTTCCTCGGACTGGTACTGGGAGCAGGATGCCGACTTCCGGTTTGTCCGGTTCGACGGCAGTGCCGAGCGCGATCGGGGAATCCCGGACGAAACGCAGTACGGACTGACCCGCTGGGAGCTGCCCGATGCCGTGGTGGAGCCTGGGCAGTGGAGCAAGCACCGTCAACAGCTGCAGGCCCATGAGGTCTTTCATGACTTCGAGATGCAGCGCACCACCAGCGATGGCACGCCCATCTGGGTGTCCATCAGTGGTGAACCCATTTTTGATGCCGAAGGCCGATTCACGGGTTATCGCGGCATTGCGCGCAACATCACCGAACGCAAGAAGGCGGAGGCCGAGATCCAGCGGCTGGCGTTTTACGACGAGCTCACGGCGCTGCCCAATCGCCGGCTCCTGCTTGACCGGCTGGAACACGCCACCCTGGGTTGTGCGCGCGAAGCGTGCCATGGCGCCTTGCTGTTCCTGGACCTGGACAATTTCAAGTCGATCAACGACACCCTGGGCCACGAGATGGGTGACCGCCTGCTGGTGCAGGTGGCCGAGCGCTTGCGGGCCTGTGTGCGGGCCATGGACACCGTGGCACGCCTGGGGGGTGATGAGTTTGTGGTGATTCTTCAGCAACTGCACAGCGTGGAGCCCGAGGCTGCTGTCGAGGCGGAGGCGGTCGCCCAGAAAATCATCGCGTCGCTCAACGGGCCGTTCCAGGTGGACCACCGCGAGATCCACAGCACGCCCAGCATCGGCATTGCGCTGTTCCGGGACGCACGGCAGCCGGTGCACGAATTGCTGCAGCGCGCTGACCTGGCCATGTACCAGGCCAAGGCGCAGGGGCGCAACACCTTGTGTTTCTTTGATCCCGCCATGCAGGCGGCCGCCAGCGCGCGCTCCGCACTGGAAGGGGATATCCGGCAGGGCCTGCAGCGTGACGAGTTCCTGCTGCACTACCAGCCGGTGGTGAATGCGGCGGGCGATGTGCTGGGCGCCGAGGCCCTGGTGCGCTGGATGCACCCGCAGCGCGGCATGGTCTCGCCCGGTGAGTTCATCCCGTTGGCCGAACAGACCGGGCTGATCTTGCCGCTGGGGCGGCGGGTCATGCGCCTGGCATGTGCGCAACTGGCGCAGTGGGCGGCCATGCCACACACCGCAGGCTGGAGCGTGGCGGTGAACGTCAGTGCCCAGGAGTTCCGGCATCCCCACTTTGTTCAGCAGGTGCTGGATACCCTGCGCGAGTCCGGCGCCAGCCCGCGCAGGCTGAAGCTGGAGCTGACCGAAAGCCTGATGCTTCATGACGTGGAAGACAGCATCCTGAAGATGCAGGCCCTGCGCACCCTGGGGGTGGGTTTTTCGCTCGATGATTTTGGTACCGGCTATTCCTCGCTGGGCTATCTCAAGCGCCTGCCGCTCGACCAGCTCAAGATCGACCAGAGCTTTGTGCGCGACGTGCTCACCGACCCCAACGATGCGGCCATCGCCTGCACCATCATTACGCTGGCAAGCAGCCTGGGGCTGGATGTGGTGGCCGAAGGGGTGGAAACCGAGGGACAGCGCGCATTTCTGCTGCGCAACGGCTGCCAGCAGTTCCAGGGCTACCTGTTCGGGCGGCCCGGTGTGGTTGATTTGCTAACTAATATGTAGCTATTGGCGCTTTTTGGATAAGGGCGGATTCAAGTCCAAGTGCAACAAATATTCATTAATGCACTGAATCAGGCTGTAGGGTCAGCCGGGCCAAATGTTCGGCATAAACCTCAATGGGCTTGCTCCACCCCAGAGTCATCCTGGGGCGCCCATTGAGCTCATCGGCTACGGCATCCAGATACTCCTGGCTATAGCCGCTCAGATCAGTCCCCTTGGGGAAGTACTGCCGCAGCAATCCATTGGTGTTTTCGTTGGAGCCCCGCTGCCAGGGGCTGTAGGGGTCACAGAAGTACACCTTCATGCCCGTGTTCTCGGTGAGCTTGGCATGCTCTGCCATCTCACTGCCTCGGTCATAGGTCAGGCTCTGGCGCATCGGGCTGGCAATGCCATTGAGCTTGTCGCTGAAGGCCTGCAGTACATGTGCCGCTGTCGCCGGGTTGGGGTGTGGCAGCTTGACCAGCACCACCAGGCGGGTCGTGCGCTCGAGCAGCGTGCCAATGGCACTGGCATTGCCTTTGCCTTTGATGAGGTCGCCCTCCCAGTGCCCGGGCAACTGACGATCCTCAATCTCGGGTGGGCGCACATGGATGCTCAGCAGATCGGTGATCTGTCCACGCCGATCCTCGCCCTTGGAGCGCGGCCAGCGCTTGGCGCGGGCCATGCGCAAGCAGGCCACCAGCTCCTTCTTGAGCTCTCCGCGGGGCTGGGCGTAGATGCAGGTGTAGATGCTCTCGTGGGACACTTGTTTGCGCTTGTTGTCAGGGTGCAGTTTCTTCAACTGCCCAGCGATTTGCTGGGGAGACCAGTGCCGGAGCAGATAGTCGCGAACGATCTTGAACAAAGGTCCATCGCGGTGCAGTTTGGGCTGGGGACGGGCAAAGCATCTGCGCCTGTCGCTGCGTTGCTGGGCGAACTTGGAGGTGTAGGCCTTGGCGCCCGCATTACGTTGGCATTCCCGGCTGATGGTGCTCTTGCAGCGCCCCAAGGCCCGCGCTATGGCGCTGAGGGTTTGCTTTTGCTGCAGCCCCAAGGCTATCGCATGGCGTTCGCTCTGGCTCAAATGCTGGTAGTTCTTCTTTGTCATCTTGACCTCAATTCTCGGTGTTGCACTTCGGAACTGAGGCCGCCAAGGGCTATAGCCGAATTTGCTTCAATTTCCCGATCGCCTGGCGGACTGGCACTGCTGGATGCCAGGACCGCCGCGCAAGGGCCGCCCCGCCGCGCTGGCGGTGTCCCCCTTCCCGGCGCAGCCGAGAGAAGGGGGAAGGCGCGCAGCGCCTCAGGGGGATGGTCTCTGCCTTCACCCCCGCAGCAACTTGTCCTCGGCCAATGCCAGCGCAGCAGGGTGCCCCGACAGCACCAGCGTATCTCCCGACGCCAGCAGCGCTTCAGCCCCTGCGGCACCCGGATGGCCGTCGCCGCGCCGCAAATTGACCACCCGCACGCCCATGGCGGGCAGGGCCAGCCCGCCCAGCGCTTGACCGATGACCTTGGCCCCGGGCGGCAGCGTGACGGTCGACAGGCGCTCCTGATCGCGCTCGTTCACGGTGTCGTCATCCGCGCCATGGAAGTAGCCACGCAGCAGGTTGTAGCGCGCATCGCGCTGGTCCTGCACCAGCCGCAGCACCCGGCGCATGGGCACGCCCACCAGCGCCAGCGCGTGGCTGGCCAGCATGAGCGAGCCCTCGATGGCCTCGGGCACCACCTCGGTGGCGCCAGCGGCCTGCAGCTTGTCCAGGTGCAGGTCGTCCTGGGTGCGCACCACCACGGGCACCTGCGGCGCATGGGCGCGCGTGTTGGCCAGCACCTTGAGCGCCGACGGAACGTCCAGATAGGTCACCGCCACCGCGCTGGCCCGCACCAGCCCCGCCGCCATCAGCGCCTGCAGGCGGGTGGCATCCCCAAAGACCACGGAATGGCCCGCGGCGGCGGCCTGGCGCACGCGGTCGGGGTCCAGATCGAGCGCCATGTAAGGAATGCCTTCGCGTTCCAGCATCCGGGCCAGGTTCTGGCCGCAGCGGCCAAAGCCGCAAATGATCACATGCTTGCTGGTGTTGATGGACTTGCGCGCGATGGCGGTCATCTGTAGCGACTGCTGCAGCCAGTCGCTGGCCACCAGCTTCATCACGATGCGGTTGCTGTACATGATGAGAAACGGCGTGGCCAGCATCGACAGCACCATGGCCGCCAAGATGGGGTTCATGAGCGCCGGCTGCACCAGCCCGTTTTCCAGCGTGAGCGACAGCAGCACAAAGCCAAACTCACCCGCCTGTGCCAGATACAGGCCGGTGCGCAAGGCCACTCCGGTGGTGGCACCCATGCTGCGCGCCAGTACCAGGATGAGCACCAGCTTGAGCAGCAGCGGCACCGTGATCAGCACCAGCACCAGCGCCCAGCGGTCCACCAGAATGTGCCAGTCCAGCATCATGCCGATGGTGATGAAGAACAGACCCAGCAGCACGTCGTGGAACGGGCGGATATCCGTGCCCACCTGGTGCCGGTATTCGGTCTCCGAGACCAGCACCCCCGCAATGAAGGCGCCCAGGGCCAGGCTCAGGCCTGCCAGCTCGGTCAGCCAGGCCAGCCCCAGCGTGATCAGCAGCAGGTTCAGCATGAACAGCTCGTCGCTCTTGCGCCGCGCCACCTGCGTAAGCCACCAGCGCATCAGGCGCTGGCCACCCGTCAGCAGCAGGCCCACCAGCACCGCCGCCTTGACCAGCGCGAGCCCCAGCGCCGTCAGCAGGCGGTCTGGCGACGAGCCCAGGGCCGGAATCAACACCAGCAGGGGCACCACCGCCAGGTCCTGGAACAGCAGGATCCCCATCACGCGCCGACCATGCTCACTTTCAAGTTCGGAGCGCTCGGCCATCAGCTTGACCACGATGGCCGTGCTGCTCATGGCCAGCACACCCGACAGCGCCAGGGCTGACTGCCAGCCCATCTCCCACACACCGCCCACCAGATGCGCCATGGCCAGCGCCAGCCCGGTGACCACGAGCATGGTCAGCACCACCTGCATCAGCCCCAGGCCAAACACCTGGCGCCGCATGGCGCGCAGCTTGGGCAGGCTGAATTCGAGCCCGATGGCGAACATCAGGAACACCACCCCGAATTCGCCGAGGTGCCGCACCCCTTCCGAGTTCTGCGCCAGCGCCAGTGCATGGGGCCCGATCAGCACGCCTGCGGCAAGGTAGCCCAGCATCGGCGGCAGTTTGAGGCTGCGACACACCACCACGCCCAACACCGCGGCCAGAAGATAAAGCAAGGTCAGCGCGAGTGAGGACATAGACCAATGCTATCCGAGCCCCTGTACCCCGGTCGATAGAATCCGCGGATGACTCCCGTCGCCCTCTCCCCTTTTGATCCGGATCAGGTCCTGCGCCTGGCGCGGGAAACGTTTGACATCGAGGCCGCTGCCCTCACGGGGTTGGCCGCACGCCTGGACGCCCGGTTTGTGCAGGCCGTGCAGCGCGTGCTGCAGACCACAGGGCGTGTGGTGGTCATGGGCATGGGCAAGAGCGGCCATATCGGGCGCAAGATTGCGGCCACCCTGGCGTCCACCGGCACGCCGGCGTTCTTTGTGCATCCTGCCGAGGCCAGCCACGGCGATCTGGGCATGGTGACCGCCGACGATCTGGTGCTGGCCATCTCCAACAGCGGCGAAAGCGGCGAGCTCACGGCGCTGCTGCCGGTGCTCAAGCGCCTGGGCGTGCCCCTGATTGCCATGACGGGCGGCCTGCAATCCACACTGGCGCGCCACGCCGACCTCACGCTCGACTGCAGCGTGGAGCGCGAAGCCTGCCCGCTGAACCTGGCGCCCACGGCCAGCACCACCGCGCAACTGGCCATGGGCGATGCCCTGGCCGTGGCCTTGCTCGATGCGCGGGGTTTTCGCCCGGAGGACTTTGCCCGTTCGCACCCCGGCGGCGCCCTGGGCCGCAAACTGCTGACGCATGTGAGCGACGTCATGCGCTCGGGCGACGCCGTTCCGCGCGTCTTGCCCGAAGCCTCTTTCAGCGAACTGATGCGGGAGATGAGTGCCAAGGGGCTGGGCTCCGCCGCCGTGGTCGATGGCGCGGGGCAGGTGCTTGGCATCTTTACCGACGGTGACTTGCGCCGCCGCATCGAGGCGGGCGCCGACCTGCGCACGGCCACGGCCGCCCAGGTCATGCACGCCACGCCCCGCCGCATTGCGCCCGACGCCCTGGCGGTGAATGCCGCCGAAATGATGGAGACCCACGGCATCACCAGCGTGCTGGTGGTGGGGGCGAACGGAACGCTGGAAGGCGTGGTCCACATCCGCGACCTGATGCGCGCGAAAGTCATATGACCCCCTTGAGTCGCTTCGCACCTTCCCCCAGGGGGACGCCCTCGGTGGCCCTGCAAAGCCGGTTCCACGCGGGCACTGGCCGTGGCCGTGCCTTTTACATCCGCAATGCCTCCCATTGAAATGACCCTGCCCGTGCTGCAATTTCCCCCCGAGCTGCTGTTGCGCGCCCAAGGCATGCGCGTAGCCTTTTTTGATGTGGACGGGGTGCTGACCGATGGCAGCCTGTACATCAGCGAAGCCGGCGAAACGCTCAAGCGCTTCAACACCCTGGATGGGCATGGCCTCAAGTTGCTGCAGAAGGCCGGCATCACCCCGGCCGTGATCACCGGTCGCGATTCGGCCCCGTTGCGCCTGCGTTTGCAGGCGCTCGGTGTCGAGCATGCCGTTTTTGGCACCGAAGACAAGCGCCCGGCGGCTGAGCAGATCCTGTCGAACCTGGGGCTTTCCTGGACGCAGGCTGCCGCCATGGGCGACGACTGGCCGGATCTGCCCGTCATGCGCCGCTGCGCCCTGGCCTGTGCCCCGGCCAATGCCCACGTGGAAGTGCGCCATGCCGCGCACCACACCACCCTGGCGCGTGGCGGTGAAGGCGCGGCGCGCGAGTTCTGCGACCTGTTGCTGGTGGCCAGTGGCCGCTATGCAGGCCTGCTGGCGGACTACACCCTATGAGCCCGGTGCTGCGCCAGGGCTGGGATCGGTTTACGCTGTACCTCCCGATCATCCTCATGGGGCTGCTGGCCCTGGGCACCTGGTGGCTGGTGCGCAATGCCCCCGCGCCCATTGCCGCAGCGGCTCCGTCCAGCAACGGCAACCAGCCGGACTATTTCATGAAGGTCTTTTCGGTCAAGAGCTTTGACGCCACCGGGCGGATGCAAAGCGAGATCAAGGGCGACATGGGGCGGCATTTTCCCGACACGGACACCCTGGAAATCGACAATGTGCGCATGCGCTCGGTGACGCCGCAGGGCGTTGTCACGCTGGCTACGGCCAATCGCGCATTGAGCAATGCCGATGGCTCTGAGGTGCAGCTTTTCGGCAATGCGGTGGTCACGCGCGAGACGCAGCCGCGCCTGGAATTTCGGGGCGAATTCCTGCACGCCTTTACCCAGGCCGAGCGCGTGCGCTCCGACCAGCCCGTCGTGCTCATCCGGGGCAACGACCAGTTCACGGCCGACGCCATGGAATATGACCACCTCGACCAGGTGCTGCAGTTGCGCGGGCGTGTGCGGGGCGTGCTGATGCCTGCGGCGCCGCGATAAGTCGCTCACAGCGTCCACAGGTCGACCCCATGACGGCCCCGCTCGTTTTCATCACGGGTGCCTCCAGCGGCATTGGCCAGGCGCTGGCCCTGCGTTTTCATCAGGCCGGCTATCGGCTGGCACTGGTGGCACGGCGCACATCTGACATGAAATCATGGGCTAGCGCACAAGGGATAGGCGCTGATAGCTATCAAATATATAGTGCCGATGTGTCGGTGCCTGAAAGCATCATGGCCGCGGGCCAGGACTGCATCGCGCGCCAGGGCGTGCCTGATGTCGTCATTGCCAACGCCGGCATCAGCGTGGGCATGGACACCGCCATCCGCGCCGATATCGACGTCATGGCGCGCACCTTCGCCACCAACAACATCGGCATGGCGGCCACCTTCCAGCCGTTCGTGGATGGCATGGTGCAGCGCCGGGGCGGCACCCTGGTCGGTATTGGCAGTGTGGCGGGCATTCGCGGCTTGCCCGGGCATGGTGCTTATTGCGCCAGCAAGGCGGCGGTCATCAGCTATTGCGAGAGCCTGCGCGGCGAAATGCGTCCGCACGGGGTGCGCGTGGTCACGATTTCGCCAGGCTATATCGACACGCCGCTTACGCGCCAGAACCGCTATGCCATGCCGTTCCTGATGCAGGCCGACTGTTTTGCCGACCGTGCCTTCAAGGCCATTGCTGCGGGGGTGAGTTACCGGGTCATACCCTGGCAGATGGGCGTGGTCGCCAAGCTGCTGCGCCTGCTTCCGAACGCGCTGTTTGACGCACTGCTGGCGGGCCGGCCCAGAAAGCGCCGCCAGGATGAGGTGCAATAACTACGGTGGACGGCCAAGCCGGTGTGGGGGCTTGATCACACCCATCTCGGCTGCTTGGCGCCCGGGCGGTTGCAGTTCCCGAAGCCCGCGGCCATGAAAAAAGCCCCCGAAGGGGCTTGAGTGTATCCAGCAATCCTGCCGGTGGTGTGCGGCTCAGTAGCTGCTGCCGCCACCATAGCCACCACCGCCGCCGCTGCGGCCACCGCCATTGCGTGAGCCCGAGCCGTAGGGGCTGCGGAAGCCGCCTTCGCTGCGGCCACCGCCGCCACCACCATAACCGCCGCCATCGCCTCGGCCACCACCGCCACCGTAGCCACCACCACCGCCGCCTTCACGGCCACCGCCGTAGCTCCCGCCGCCGCCATAACCGCCGCCTCCACCACTGCGGCCACCGCCACCGCCACCGTATCCGCCGCCGCCATATCCGCCGCCACCGCCAAAACCACCACCACCACTGCGAGGCGGACGGGGCTCCATAGGGCGGGCTTCGTTGACGACGATGCCGCGACCACCCAAAGGCTGGCCGTTCATGCCCTGAATGGCGGCCTGCGCTTCGGCGTCACTGCCCATTTCGACGAAGCCGAAGCCCTTGGAGCGACCGGTGTCGCGCTCCATCATGACCTTGGCGCTCGTCACGGCACCAAATTGGCCAAAGGCCTGTTCCAGATCGCTGTCGCGCACCGAGTACGGCAGGTTGCCGACATACAGTTTGTTGCCCATCACGGGACTCCTCAAAAACACATGAACAAAGCGATGGAGTCCAGAAAACGCAGCCAGCTAATCTCAATGACGCCCTATGCGCGAAACCGACGGATCACCGCAAACTTTTTAGGCGAGAAAACCCCCGCAGTCACGATATGTCTCACAGTTTTTGAAAAAAGGCAAGTGCTTTGCGCGCTTGTGGCCGCGATGCCGCAGGCATGAAAAAAGGAGCCCTGAGGCTCCTTGTTTTGCCGGTAGCAGATGCAAGCACCTGCTGAAACGGTCTTAGTAGCTGCTGCGGCCACCGCCGTAACCACCACCGCCGCCGCCACCGCTGCGGCCACCACCACCGTAGCCGCCACCGCCACCACCGTAGCCGCCGCCACCACCGCTGCCGCCGCCGAAGCCGCCGCTACGGGGAGCGCGTGGCTCCATGGGGCGCGCTTCGTTGACCACGAGGTCACGGCCGCCGAAGTTGGTGCCATGCACGCCTTGGATGGCGGCTTGGGCTTCAGCATCGCTGCCCATTTCGACAAAGCCGAAACCCTTGGAGCGGCCGGTGTCGCGCTCCATCATGACCTTGGCGCTGCCGACCGTGCCGTACTGGCTGAAGGTCTGCTGCAGGTCTTCGTCGCGGAAAGAGTAGGGCAGGTTGCCCACGTAAAGTTTGTTGCCCATGAAGGACTCCTGAAAAAACATGAAAACGCGATGGGAGTCCTACGCAATCAACAAACCTGTGACGACTTCAAAGACGCGAAACTGACCAATCACCGCTAACTTAACTGCTTTCCTGCATTGCAGAAAAGCGAAGCCATTATTAATCACTTTTATGCGCCGCGTGGATATTTATTTCTAAGGGGAAATTTTTCGGTTAGGAAACCTTGGTGACAGTGTCGCCGCGGGCAGGGATCGCACTGCACTAGAATACTGCGGTCTTTGGGGAGTAGCCCGCCGGGCAGCACAGTGCGCCGGGGGCATGCGTCAACATACTTGGGTTCTCACAACCTATGGCGCATGCGGCTTGCAATGAGCTGGGCGAGACCATTGACTGCATGCCGATCCATTGGCCGGAGTCGGGGTGCAGTCAATGCGTTCACCACCCATCCGGCCGGATTGGATACCCCTCCCCATGGAAGCCTTTTTTGTTTCTACCGCCATCGTCGCCCTGGCCGAGATGGGCGACAAGACCCAGTTGCTGGCGCTGGTATTGGCCGCGCGCTTCCGCAAGCCCTGGCCCATCGTTCTGGGCATTCTGGTCGCCACGCTGGCCAACCACGGGCTGGCGGGGGCCGTCGGTGCCTGGGTGACCACGGTGGTGGGGCCGCAGGTCTTGCGCTGGATACTGGGCGCTTCGTTCATCGCCATGGCGGTCTGGATGTTGATCCCGGACAAGCTCGACGAAGGGGATGCCGACGGCACGCCGCGCTGGGGCGTGTTTGGCACCACCCTGGTGGCCTTCTTTCTGGCCGAGATGGGCGACAAGACGCAGATCGCCACCGTCATGCTGGCGGCGCAATACAACGCCTACCTGTGGGTGGTGGCCGGGACCACGCTGGGCATGATGCTGGCCAATGCGCCCGTGGTCTGGCTGGGCGACCGCATCACGCGCCTGGTGCCCATCCGCATCGTGCACATTGTGTCTGCGGTCATTTTTGTGGTCCTCGGGCTGGTGGCGATTTTTGCGCCAGCGTAATCGGCAAGGGTCGCCGCAGGGCGGCCCTTTTGGTATATTTGCCCTACGCGCCGATTTGCCACAGCTTGCGGGCGCTTTATAAATTCTGCTAAAGACCCGTCCGACACATCCCGGCCTCGTTTTTAGCGACGCCGGGATTTTTTTTATGTCGTTCATTGCCACGCCCCAGACCATGCATTTTCCGGAGGTGCTGCCGCTGCAAAGCGGCGCATCGCTGCGCGATTACCACCTGGCCTTCGAGACCTACGGCACGCTCAACCCCGATGCCTCCAACGCCGTGCTGGTGTGCCATGCCCTCAACGCCTCGCACCACGTGGCCGGGGTGTACGAAGGGCAGGATAAGAGCGAAGGCTGGTGGGACAACATGATTGGCCCGGGCAAGCCGGTGGATACCGACAAATTCTTCGTGATCGGCGTGAACAACTTGGGCTCGTGCTTTGGCTCCACCGGGCCCATGCACCCACACCCCGACACGGGCGAGGTGTACGGCGCTGATTTCCCCGTCGTCACGGTGGAAGACTGGGTCAACGCGCAGGCCCGACTGCTTGACCGCCTGGGCATCACACAGCTGGCGGCTGTGCTGGGCGGCAGCCTGGGCGGCATGCAGGCCCTGAGCTGGACGCTGCAATACCCCGAGCGCGTGCGCCATGCCGTGGTGGTGGCCAGCGCGCCCAACCTCACGGCCGAGAACATTGCCTTCAACGAGGTGGCGCGCCGCGCCATCGTGACCGACCCCGATTTCCACGGCGGCCACTTCTACCGGCATGGCGTGATTCCCAAACGCGGTCTGCGCATTGCCCGCATGATCGGTCACATCACGTACCTGAGCGACGACGTGATGAACGAGAAATTCGGCCGCAGTCTGCGTGCCCCCACGCTTCCCGAGGGGGCTGGTCCGGCTCGGGGCGGCCCAGCCCCGGACCTGCGCGACTACCTTTACAGCACCCAGGACATCGAGTTCCAGATTGAAAGTTACCTGCGCTACCAGGGTGACAAGTTCAGCGAGTATTTCGACGCCAACACCTATTTGCTGATCACGCGCGCGCTCGACTACTTTGACCCGGCACGCGGCCATGGTGGCGACCTTACCCAGGCACTGGCACGCGCCACGGCGAAGTTTCTGCTGGTCAGCTTCACCACCGACTGGCGGTTTTCTCCCCGGCGCAGTCGCGAGATCGTCAAGGCCCTGCTCGACAACCGCCGCCACGTCAGTTATGCCGAAATCGATGCACCCCATGGGCATGATGCCTTTTTGCTCGATGACGCACGCTACATGAGCGTCATGCGCTCTTACTTCGATAGCATTGCAAAGGAGTTCGCATGACCGAGAAAACCACGATGCAGGCCATTGCCCGCATGGTGCCCCCCGGCTCGCGCGTGCTGGATCTGGGCTGTGGCGACGGCGCCATGCTGTCCTACCTGCAGCGCGAGCGCGGGTGCAGCGGCTACGGCATCGAGATCGACGACGCCAACGTGCTGGCCTGCGTGCAGCGCGGGGTGGACGTGATCCAGCTCAACCTTGATGAAGGCCTGGCGATGTTTGGCGACGCCTCGTTCGACGTAGTGCTGCAGATCGACACCTTGCAGCACCTGCGCAACGCCGAGGTCATGCTGCGCGAAACCGCGCGCGTGGGCCGCACCGGTGTGGTGGCGTTCCCCAATTTTGCGCACTGGCCCAACCGCCTGTCGGTTCTGCGCGGGCGCATGCCCGTCACGCGCCGCCTGCCTTACCAGTGGTACGACACGCCCAATATCCGCGTCGGCACCTACAAGGACTTTGAGGTGCTGGCGCTCAAAAACCATTTGCGCGTGATCGACGCCTTCGGCCTGCAGGACGGGCGCGCTGTGCGCTGGTGTCCGAATGCGCGGGCGGGCACGGCGGTGTTCCATTTCGAGCACGTCTGATTCCCAGCGTCGGGTTGCCGCCCCACGGGTTTCGGAATTGATTTGCTATTAATTAAAGAGCTGTTAGCGCTTGCTGCATAAGCGCAAAAGCCTGTTTTTTCTCAAATTTTCAGGGTGCGTCGTCAACGGGCTGGCACCAACGCGCCGGTACGCGACACTGCGTAAGGGAATGCGTTAATGAATGTAACTGCGCCCCTGTCTTAGAGTGGGAACAGACCGGCACAGCCGGCTTCATGCGTTCATTTTCCGGAGACAACCCCTATGGCAGCATCCCTTGCCAACAATCGTTCTGTGGCGCGCCAGGTCACGTTGATGGCCATTGGTCTGGTCGCACTGGTGCTGGTGCTGGTGGGGCTGGCGATCGCGGTTCTTACCGAGCGCAGCACCCGCGCCGAAGTGGTCGGCAGCGTGGGTAACACGGCCCAGAGCGTGGCCCAGTCGATTGACGCGGCCGACGCCACCAACCGCGAGCTGGTGCAGCTCACCATGCGCGGTTTTCAGCGCTATTTCGAAGCCAACATGCAGCTTGATGAAGCCACGGGCGAGTTGCGCAGCTTCGGTGCGCTGGTCAATGATGACCACGGCTCGGTGGACAAGTTCGCCAATGAAACGGGTGGCATTGCGAGCGTATTTGCGCGCAAGGGTGACGACTTCGTGCGCGTGACGACCTCGGTCAAGAACGACAAAGGCGAGCGCCAGCAAGGCACGCTGCTTGAGCGCGACAGCGCGGCCTACCAGCGCGTGAAGGCGGGCGAGCCCTATGTGGGCCGCACCGTGGTCAACGGCAAGCCCTACATGGGCTACTACGTGCCGTCCAAGGACAGCACCGGCAAGGTGATTGCCCTGCTGTTCATCGGCAACGACGTGAGCGTGTTCGAGACCATGCTGGAAAAACAGGTGGCGCAGACGCGCTTTTTCGACAACGGCGGCACCTATGTGATCGATCCGGGCAAGTCGCTGGCCGATGCGGTATTCGTGGCCCACCCTACGGCGCGCGGCAAGAAAGTGCTGGAGGCCTATCCCCAGGACCGTGCGTTCTTTGACGCGCTGGCCACGGCCGACGGCGGCTATGTGCGCCAGGCGGCGCCGGTGCTGGGCGGGCAGTCGTCCGAGCCCTGGGCGCTGGTGCGCAAGACCCGGGCCGACGGCTGGTGGGTGGTGGCCGAGGTGCCCGACGCCGAGGCCATGGGCGGGCAACGCCGCGTTACGCTGGCCGTGTGGGGCCTGATGGCGGTGGCGGTGGCGCTGCTGGCGGTGGGGTTGTTCGTGATGCTGCGCCGCGGCGTGAGCCGGCCCCTGCAGGGGCTCACCAAGGCCATCACGCTGGTGGCCCAGGGCGACCTGACCGAGGCCTTCCACACCACGCGGCGCGACGAGATTGGCGCCCTGGTGCACGAGGTCGAGGGCATGCGCCAGCGCTACGTGCAGATGCTGCAGCAGGTGCGCACGGCGGTAGACAGCATCACCACGGCCAGCGCCGAAATCGCCAGCGGCAACCAGGATCTGTCGGCACGCACCGAGGCCACGGCCAGCAGCCTGGCCCAGACCGCGCAAAGCATGGAACAGCTCACCGCCACGGTGCGCCAGTCGGCCGACGCGGCCCAGCAGGCCAACCAGCTGGCCAGCTCGGCCGCCGAGGTGGCGGCGCGCGGTGGCCGGGTGGTGGGCGAGGTGGTCACCACCATGGGCGACATCAACCAGAGCTCGCGCAAGATCGCCGACATCATCGGCGTGATCGACTCCATTGCCTTTCAGACCAACATCCTGGCGCTCAACGCCGCCGTGGAAGCGGCCCGCGCTGGCGAGCAGGGCCGGGGCTTTGCCGTGGTGGCCGGCGAGGTTCGTTCACTCGCCGGGCGCAGTGCCGAGGCCGCCCGCGAGATCAAGCAACTCATTGGCGCGTCGGTCGAGCGGGTTGAATCGGGCGCACGCCTGGTGCAGAACGCCGGCACCACGATGGAGGAGATCGTGGGCTCGGTCAAACGCGTGGGCGACATCATTGGCGAGATCACCGCGGCGTCCAGCGAGCAGTCCGATGGCATCGGCCAGGTCAATACCGCCGTGAACCAGCTCGACCAAATGACGCAGCAGAACGCCGCGCTGGTGGAAGAATCGGCCGCAGCCGCCCACAGCCTGCGGGAACAGGCCACCCGCCTTTCCGGGGCGGTGCAGGTGTTCAAGCTGTCGGGCAGTGACGCGGCCGGGCATCTTGCCCTGCCGGGTGCCGTATAGGAGATTCCCCCGCGCAGGGTGATGGTGTGCCGCCGCCCGGACCAATACACCGGGCCAGCCCCACCTGTTGCCCTGCGTCGCGCTGGCGAGCCTGCTGCACCGCGCGCTTGCGGTCCGCAATCCCAAGACCGCCCCGGCGTCTCTGCATTGAGCCGTGGCGCCGTCGGGCGCGTTGTGGTCGAATGCGGTTTTCGAATTGCCGCTGGAGCCCGCCCATGAACGCCCGTGTCCCTTCCCAAGTCCTTCAACCTGCGCTGGCGCTGGAGCGGGTCAGCCAGGCGTGGGACAACGACATCCTGCGCCAGCTCACCGAATACATCGCCATCCCCGCCAAGTCGCCCATGTTTGCCCCTGATTGGGCGCAGCAGGGCCTGCTCGACACCGTGGTGCGCAATGCCGCCGCCTGGGTCGAAGCGCAAAAAGTGGCCGGCCTGCGGCTGGAGATCGTGCGCCTGCCCGGCCGCACCCCGGTGCTGTTCTTCGAGATCGAGTCCACCGAGGCTGCTGCCACCGAGACGGTGCTGATGTATGGCCACCTCGATAAGCAACCCGAGTTCTCCGGCTGGCGCAGCGACCTGGGCCCCTGGACACCCAAATACGAAGACGGCAAGCTCTATGGCCGCGGCGGTGCCGACGATGGCTACGCTATCTACGCCAGCATTGCAGCGGTGCAGGAATTGAAGCGCCAGGATGTGCCGCACCCCCGCATCGTGGGTCTCATCGAAACCTGCGAGGAAAGCGGCTCGCGCGACCTGCTGCCCTACATCGACGCCCTGCGCGCTCGCCTGGGCGATGTGGGGCTGGTGATCTGCCTGGACAGCGGCGCCGGCAATTACGACCAGCTGTGGCTTACCACCAGCCTGCGCGGCATGGCCAGCGGCACGCTCAAGGTCGAGATCCTCACCGAAGGCATCCACTCGGGCGACGCCTCGGGGCTGGTGCCTTCGTCGTTTCGCATCATGCGCCAGGTGCTCGACCGGCTCGAAGACAGCGCCACCGGCCGCCTGCTGCCCGCCAGCTTCCATTGCGAGGTGCCCGCCGACCGCCTTGCCCAGGCCCGCGCCACGGCTGCCATCCTGGGTGAAGAGGTCTACAAACGCTTTCCGTGGGCGCACTACGACTGCGGCGGCTCTACCCAGTTTGCGCTGCCTACCACCACCGACCCGCTGCAGGCCCTGCTCAACCGCACCTGGGCGCCTACGCTCAGCGTCACCGGCGCCGAGGGCTTTCCTGCGCTGCAGGATGCCGGCAACGTGCTGCGTCCCTACACCGCCTTCAAGCTCAGCTTGCGCCTGCCGCCGCTGGTGGATGCCGCCCGGGCGGTGCAACAGCTCAAAACCCTGCTCGAAGACAACGCGCCCTACCAGGCCCGGGTGACGTTTGAAAACGGCGGTGGCGCCACGGGCTGGAACGCCCCGGCCACCACGCCGTGGTTCGAGCAGGCGCTCAACGCCGCCTCGCAGGTGCATTTCGGCGCGCCCTGTGGCTACATCGGCCAGGGCGGCACCATCCCGCTGATGAACATGCTCAGCGAGGGCTTCCCGAAAGCCCAGATGATGGTGTGCGGCGTGCTCGGCCCCAAGAGCAATGCCCACGGCCCGAACGAGTTCCTGCATGTGCCTTATGCCAAGCGCCTTACCGCCTCGGTGGCGCAGGTGATTGGCGCCATGGCACAGCAGGCCGCAGCGGAGGCCGCTGCCGCCTGAGCCCCGCCGGGGCGCATACGTGCTGCGCTGGCCCCGGCCCATCTCGCTTCCCCGGCGGTCTGCTGGAATTCCCACCGCAACGCGTGCTGCCTGTGCCGCCCGCGCTGCACGCCACCCTTGCCCGACCCATGTCTGACACTGTTGTTTCCACCTTGAGCACCATGACGACGTTCACCGCGGCAGACGGTGAAAACCTGGCGGTGCAGGACTGGCCACTGATGGAGGGAACGCCCCGCGGCACGGTGCTGCTGGTGCATGGCCTGGGCGAGCATGTGGGGCGCTACGACGCTGTGGCGCGGCGGCTCAACGCCTGGGGCTTTGCCGTGCGGGGCTACGACCAGTATGGCCATGGCGAGTCGGGCGGCCCGCGCGGTGGCCTCACCAGCGACATGCGCCTGCTGGACGATCTGGCCGACATGGTGGACGCCACCCGTGCCCGCATGGCGCCAAGCGAGCCGCTGGTGCTGCTGGGCCACAGCATGGGCGGGCTGGTCGCGGCGCGGTTCGTGTCGATGCACCTGCGGCCGGTGGATGCGCTGGTGCTCTCGTCCCCCGCGCTGGACCCGGGCCTCAACGCCGTGCAAAAGCTGCTGCTGGCCACGCTGCCGCGCATCCTGCCCAACCTGCTTGTGGGCAACGGGCTCGATGCGCAATACCTCTCGCATGACCCGGTCGTGGTGGCCGCCTATCTGGCCGATCCGCTGTGTCACGACCGCATCAGCGGGCGCCTGGCCCGGTTCGTCGCCGACAGCGGGCCGGCCACCGTGGCGCGGGCCGCGCACTGGAGCGTGCCCACCCTGCTGATGTGGGCCGGGGCCGACAAGTTGGTCAATCCCGCCGGCAGCCGGGCCTTTGCCGCTGCTGCGCCCACGAACACGGTGCAGTCGCAGTGCTTTGAATCGCTGTACCACGAGCTGTTCAACGAAAGCCCCGAGCTGGCGGAGCCGGTGTTTGCGCTGCTGCGCCAGTGGCTGCTGCAGCGCTGCCCGGCCGTGGGCTGACGGGCCTCAGCGCTGCACGCCCCAGCGCCGCACCGTCAGGCGCTCGAGCGTGTGAAAGCCCAGGCTTTCCACCAGCAGGCCGATGATGATGACCAGCGCCAGGCCGGCAAACACCTTGTCGGTGTAGAGCTCGTTGCGGTTCTGGAAGATGTACCAGCCCAAGCCGCCTTTGCCCGACGATGCGCCAAACACCAGCTCGGCCGCGATCAGCGTGCGCCAGGCAAAGGCCCAGCCAATCTTCAGGCCCGACAGGATGGATGGCAGCGCCGCCGGCACCAGGATCTGCAGCACATAGCGGATGCCGGTGAGGCCATAGTTGCGCCCGGCCATGCGCAGCGTCTCGGGCACCGCCTGAAAGCCCGCGTAGGTGTTGAGCGCCAGCGGCCACAGCACTGAATGGATCAGCACGAACACCAGGCTGCCCTGCCCCAACCCGAACCACAGCAGCGCCAGCGGCAGCAGCGCAATGGCTGGCAGCGGGTTGAACATGGACGTGAGCGTGGACAGCAGTTCGCGCCCGAACTGCGTGGACACCGCCAGCGTCGTCAGCACGAAGGCGCCTACGATGCCCGCGAAATAGCCCTTGAGCAGCACCGACAGCGAGATGGCCGCTTTTTGCAGCAGTTCGCCCGTGGCCAGGCCTTCGACAAGCGCCTTGGCGGTCTGCATAAACGTCGGCAGCAACAGGTCGTTGTCCTGCCAGCGGGCGGTGAGCTCCCACAGGGCGGCCAGCACCGCCAGGATGACAAACTTGCGCACCCAGGCCTGCTGCCAGATGCGGGCCGCCAGCGGCAGGGGTTGTTCGGGGGCAATGCTGCCCAGCGGCTCCAGCCCGCGTTCGATTTCGGGGCGTATGGGCGGGGTGAGCGGTGGCTGGAGCGCCAGCGAAGGCGCGGGTGATGGGAAGGTGGTGCTCATACGGAAATCCGGAAAGGCAGGGCGCCGTGCCCGGCCGCAGTGCGTGGCCCACGGGCCAGGGCGGCCGCGTCGGCCTCCACCGACCCCGGCACGGGCGTTGCAGCGGGTTCGGTGGATGGGGTGTCCTGCCCTTCAAACAGCAGGCCGTAGATGCGCCGCGCCGTGGCCTGGAATGCGCTGCCGCCCAGGCTGTGCAGGCCGAATGCGTGGCTGTTGATCTCGGCGCGCAGGCGGCCCGGATGGGGCGAGAGGATGGCGATGCGGTTCCCGACCACCAGCGCCTCTTCAATCGAATGCGTGACGAAAATCAGCGTGAAGCGAAACTCGTCCCACAGGCCCAGCAGTTCTTCCTGCATGCGCCGGCGCGTGAGCGCGTCGAGTGCGGCAAAGGGTTCGTCCATCAGCAGCACCTGCGGCTGCATGGCCAGGGCCCGGGCAATCGCCACGCGCTGCTTCATGCCGCCTGAGAGCTGGTGCGGGTGCACATCGGCAAACCGGCTCAGCCCCACTTTCTCCAGATACAGCGCCGCGCGCTCGGCCGCCTCGGCGCGCCCGCAGGTGCGCGAGGCCAGCAGCGGAAACGCCACGTTCTCGCGCACGGTCTTCCAGGGGGGCAACTGGTCGAACTCCTGGAACACGACCACGCGGTCCGGTCCGGGCTGGGTCACGGTGCGGCCTTGCAGGCGGATCTCGCCCTCGCTCGGGGCGATGAACCCGGCCACCGCCTTGAGCAGCGTGGACTTGCCGCAGCCCGAGGCGCCCAGCAGCACGAAGCGGTCGCCCGCGTGCACGTCGAACGAGACGCGGTGCGTGGCGCGCACCACGCGTTCGTGCGTGCGGTAGTCGATGCTGACGCCGTCCACCTGCAGCAGGGGGCCTCCAGCGCGGGCGTGGCGCCTGGTGCGGGTGCTGGCGTATGCGCGGGTCGGGCCGGCAGGCCCACCAGGCCTTGCTGGCGGGAGCGGTGGCGAATCCAGTGGGGCCAGGGCATGGGGGCGTTCAGTTGCCGCCCGCGGTCAGGGCGTCGTCAAAAAAGTAGTCCTTGAGCGCGGAGGGCTGGTTCTTGATGGCGCCCACGCGGTGCAGGAACTGGCCGAGGCCCAGGGTGTTCTCGGGCTTGATCTTGAACTGCACTTCGGGGTTCTGGATGATGCTCAGCAGCAGCTTGCGGTCGGTGTTGCCGCCCGACACCTTGAGGTAGATGTCGGCCGCCTTTTCGGGGTGGGCGGTGACGAACTTGGCCGCCTCGTCGAGGGCATCGACAAAGGCTTTGTAGGTCTTGGGGCTCTCGGCGCGGAATTTTTCGGTGGCGTAGAGCACCGTGGCCGAGGCCGGACCGCCCAGCACGTCGTAAGACTTGAGCACGATGTGCGCGTTCGGGTTGCCGGCCAGGGCCTGGTCCTGGAACGGTGGGTTGCCGAAATGGGCGTTGATCTCGGTACCGCCCTTGATGATGGCGGCGGTAGCGTCCGGGTGCGGCACGGCCACCTGCAGCTTGTCGAGGCGGTTGTATTCCTTCTCGCCCCAGAGCTTGGCCGAGGCCAGTTGCAGCACGCGCGACTGCACTGAAACGCCCACGGCGGGCAGCGCAATGCGGTCCTTGTCGGTGAAGTCGGCAATGGTCTTCACGGCCGGGTTGTTGCTGACCAGGTAATAGGGGAAATTGCCCAGCGAAGCCACGCCCTTGACGTTCTGCTTGCCCTTGGTCCGGTCCCACAGGGTGAACAGCGGGCCCACGCCGGCGCCGGCAATATCGATGTTGCCCGACAGCAGCGCATCGTTCACCGCCGAGCCGCCCGACAGCTTGAGGAAGTCCACCTGGATGTCCACCCCGGCTGCCTTGCCGTGTTTTTCAATCAGCTTTTGCTCCTGCGCCACATTGAGCAGCAGGTAGACGATGCCGAACTGCTGGGCAATGCGCAACTGGCCTTCGGCGGCATGCGCCGGGGCCGACAAGCCCAGGCCCGCCGTGAACAGGCCCGCAGCGGTGAGCACGGCGGCCGTCTTGCGGCCCAGGGTGCGGCGGGTGAAAAGGCGGCGGGTGGGGTGGGACATGGCAGGTTCTTCGGTTGGATATGAGTAAAAAGTGCCTCTGGCGCTTATGGGATAAGCGCGAGAAGCTATAAAAAACGAAGCGCCTCAGAAAGGCAGATCGCCTTCGATGGTGGTGCGGTAGAGCTTGCGGCGCTCGGTGTCGGGGGTGCCTGTGGCCAGGTGCAGCACCGAGCGGTTGTCCCAGAACACCAGGTCATGCGGCTGCCAGCGGTGGCGATAGACGAATTCGGGCTTCACGCTGGCGGCAAACAGCTGGGCCAGCAGGTCGCGGCTTTCGTCTTCGGGCAGGCCCACGATGCGCGTGGTGAAGTGCTCGCTGACGAACAGCGCCTTGCGCGCGGTTTCGGGGTGGGTGCGCACCACGGGGTGCACCGCGGGTTGGACTTCATCGATCTGCGCCTGCGTGAGCGCGGGCCGCCAGGGGCACTTCGCGCGCAGCTCGTCGTAGCGGGCCAGGTAGCTGTGCTCGGCCTGCAGCGGGGCGATGGTCTTTTTCAATGCTTCGGGCAAGGCGTCGTAGGCCGCGTGCTGGTCGGCAAACAGGGTGTCGCCACCCACGGCGGGCAGCTCCTGGGCGTGCAGCAGCGAGCCCAGGCTGGGCACGGCCTTGTACGACAGGTCGGAATGCCAGAAATGGCCCGCATCCCCGAGGCCGATGGGCTGGCCGTTTTCCTTGATGTTGGAGACCACCAGGATCTCGGGATGGCCCGCGAGCTGGAAGTTCTTCAGCACATGGATCTGCAGCGGCCCGAAGCGGCGGCTGAAATTCACCTGCTGGCGCGGCGTGATGCGCTGGTTGCGCAACACCAGCACATGGTGGTGCAGGTGCGCCCGGTGCAGGCGCGCAAAGTCATCGGCGGTCAGCGGTTGCGCCAGGTCCAGCCCCAGCACCTCGGCGCCCAGCGGGCCGGCCGCGTCGGCGGTGGGGCGGATTTCAAAGGTTGGCGACGGGTATGTGGCGGCCACCGGGGTGGCGGCATCACCAGTGGACAGAACAGCGGAAAGGACAGCAGACATGGGCGACTTCTCACGGCACCGGCGCCAAACCGGGGCCGCCGATGCGGCCCGGGCGGGTCAGTGCGAATGAAGTCTAGGGAAGGCGCCCGGCGGTGAAAACCACGTTTTTCGCGCTTGCAAATGACAAAAACAAATATCGGTGGCGGTCTAGGGCGTTGATGCCGCCCGCGCCCGGCGCTGGCGCAATGCCAGCCACAGCAAGGCCGCGCCCGTGATCGCAATGGGCGCCAGCGAGCCGTAGTTGAGCAGCGTCCAGCCCT
This sequence comes from Acidovorax carolinensis, assembly GCF_002157145.1. Classification (NCBI taxonomy): domain Bacteria; kingdom Pseudomonadati; phylum Pseudomonadota; class Betaproteobacteria; order Burkholderiales; family Comamonadaceae; genus Acidovorax; species Acidovorax carolinensis. The sequence goes on along the minus strand of NZ_CP021361.1, from coordinate 4,090,887 downwards.
GGGTGGTGACCAGCACGCCCGAGAACAGCGAACTCACGGCCAGCGTGGCAAACACGCAGAAATTGAGGGCGGCCTGGGCGCGGTCCTTTTCTTCGGGGCGGTAGGCCGTCAGGGCCAGCGCCGTGCTGCCGGTGAACAGAAAATTCCAGCCCACGCCCAGCATGAACAGTGCAATACCGAAGTGGTGCAAGTCCACTCCCATCAGCGCCACGGCCACGCAGGCCAGGTTCAGCAGCACACCCGTCCCCATGATGGGCAGCACGCCATAGCGCTTGATGAGGTGGCCCGTGAAGAAGCCCGGTGCAAACATGCCGATCACATGCCACTGCAGCACCAGCGCCGCATCATCAAAAGCAAAGCCGCAGACCTGCATGGCCAGCGGTGTGGCGGCCATCAGCAGGTTCATCACGCCATAGCCCAGGGCGGCGCCCAGCACGGCCACGAGGAAGGCCGGCTGCCGCATCAGCTCGGGCAATGGCCGGCCACGGGCGGGCTGGCCCGCCGCGTTGAGCACCTGCGGCTGCGCCTCGAAGCGGATGGCGGCCATGCACGCCATGGACAACAGCGCCACGGCCATCAGCGCCACATAGGCGCCCGCAAACGCGGCGGGAAACAGCGTGCGCGTGGCGCTGGCCAGGTTGGGCCCCGCGATCGCGCCCAGCAGGCCACCGGCCAGCACCAGCGAAACCGCCTTTTCGCGGTAGTCGGGGGCGGCCAGTTCGGCGGCGGCAAAGCGGTAGAGCTGCCCGTTGGCGCTGTAGTAGCCCGCCACCAGCGTGGCCGTGCACAGCAGCCAGAAGTTGCCCGCAAACGCCGCCACCGCGCACAGCAGCGCCGAAAGCACCGCCACGGCCAGCCCGATCTGGAACGACACCTGCCGCCCCCAGCGCGCCTGGCTGCGCGCCACCAGCGGGGTGGACAGCGCGCCGCCCACCACATAGCCCATCACGGGCAGCGTGGCCATCCAGCCAAACGGCGCCAGCTGCAGGCCCACCAGGCCGTTGATGGCGATGAAGACCACATTGTTGGTCAGGAAAAGGCCCTGGCAAAGGGCCAGCAGCCAGAGGTTTCGGTTCACGGCGGGATGGCGTTGGGGATAAGGGGTGACGGGGTGACGGGGTGACGGGGTGACGGGGCGCATGAACCCGTTGCCAGCGGCCCGACGGCATGGCCTGCATCAAAGCCCGACGGCATTCGTCTGGCATTGTGCACTGCAGTTGACGAAGATCAGCCGCCGCGCAGCCCCCAGTCGCTAAGGTGCCGCCAGTGCCGTGGTTCCATGCCCGGAGCCGGCCATTGATTGCTTGTGATGGAATCCCTGAACCCGACTGCGGCGCCCCCTGCGGCGACCGCCCTTGAACTGGTCTGCCCCGCCGGCAGCCTGCCCGCCCTGAAGGCCGCGGTGGACAACGGTGCCAACTGTGTCTACCTGGGCCTGCGCGACGCCACCAACGCGCGCAACTTTGCGGGTCTGAACTTTGACGAGGCGGCCATCGCCAGCGGCATTCGTTACGCGCATGAGCGCGGCTGCAAGGTGTTCATGGCGCTCAATACCTATCCCCAGGCGTCCAACCCCGACCCCTGGCGCAGCGCCCTGGACAAGGCGGTGGACCTGGGGGTGGACGCCGTCATCCTGGCCGACCCCGGGCTCATGCACTACGCGGCGCAGCGCCATCCGAAGCTGCGCCTGCACCTGTCGGTGCAGGGCTCGGCCACCAACTACGAGGCCATCAACTTCTACCGCGAGCAGTTCGGCATCGTGCGGGCCGTGCTGCCGCGCGTGCTGTCGATGGAGCAGGTGCGCCAGGTCATCGACAAGACCCCGGTGGAGATCGAGGTGTTCGGCTTTGGCAGCCTGTGCGTGATGGTCGAGGGGCGCTGCGCGCTGTCTTCGTACGTGACGGGCGAATCCCCCAACACGCACGGCGTGTGCTCGCCGCCCAAGGCCGTGCGTTGGCAGGAGACACCGCAGGGCCGCGAGTCGCGCCTGAACGGCGTGTTGATCGACCGCTATGCGCCCGGCGAAAACGCCGGCTACCCCACGCTGTGCAAGGGCCGCTTCGACGTGGGGGACGACGAGAACTACTACGCCATCGAAGAGCCCACCAGCCTCAACACGCTGGAGCTGCTGCCCCAGTTGCTCAAGATCGGTGTGCGCGCCATCAAGATCGAAGGCCGCCAGCGCAGCCCGGCCTATGTGGCGCAAGTCACCAGGGTCTGGCGCGAAGCCATGGACCAGTGCCTGGCCAACCCCCACCGCTACGCCCCCAAGACCACCTGGATGGCCAGCCTCGACCAGGTGGCCGAGGGCCAGCAGCACACGCTGGGCGCCTACCACCGCCCCTGGAAATGACGCACCCCGGAGACCGCACCATGAAACTATCCCTGGGTCCGCTGCTGTACTACTGGCCGCGCGAAACCATCTTCGCTTTCTACGAGGCCATGGCCGCCACGCCGCTCGACGTGGTCTACCTGGGCGAAACCGTGTGCTCGCGCCGCCACGAACTGCGGCTGGCCGACTGGCTGGACATTGCCCGCATGCTGCAGGACGCCGGCAAGCAGGCCGTGCTGTCCACGCAGGTGCTGATCGAGTCGGGCTCGGACGTGAGCGTGTTGCACAAGATCGCTGACAACGCCGAGTTCACCGTCGAGGCCAACGACATGGGCGCGGTGCGCTGCCTGTCGGGCCAAACGCCGGGTCGGCCCTTCGTTGCAGGCCCGCACCTGAACCTGTACAACGCGCCCTCGCTGCAATGGATGGCGCAGCTGGGCGCCAGCCGCTGGGTGATGCCGCTGGAGATGGCGCAGGATGCGCTGGCCGCCATGCTGGTGAATCGCCCTGCCGGGCTTGAAACGGAAGTGTTTGCGTACGGGCGCATGCCACTGGCCTACTCGGCGCGCTGCTTCACGGCACGCCACCGCAATTTGCCCAAGGATGACTGCGGTTTTAGCTGCCTGGAACATGCCGACGGCCTGACGCTACGCACCCGCGAGAGCGAGGACTTTCTGGTCCTCAATGGCACGCAGACGCAGTCGGCCCGGGTCTACAACCTGGCCAACGAGCTGGCCGCGATGCGCGCGCTGGGCGTGGATCTGGTGCGGCTGAGCCCGCAGTCGCAGCACATGGCGCAGATCATTGCGCTGTTCGACGAAGCCCGCGGCCCGGCGCAGCAGCCCGGCGGCGCAGATTACGTGCAGCGCATGCAAGCCTTCATGCCCGACCAGCCCTGCAACGGCTACTGGTTCGACCGTCCTGGCCTGGAGCAGGGGCAGGCCGCTGGCAATGCCCCGAACCCCTGATGGATATCGTGCTTTTCACCCTGACCCGAGTGCCACCCCACGCCATGGCTGCTTCTACTTCTTCTGATCTTCTGGTGGTTCCCTTCCCTGTGGGGGCCTTGCTGTCGCGCCTGCCCGCCTACCCCGGCTCGCTGCTGTTGGTGACCGCGCTCAACCTGGCACTGGCCCGGCATCTGCCCGCCGATGTGGGGCAGCTGATGCTGCACAAGAAAATGCGCGTGCAGGTGCGCGATGCGCGCCTGGTGTTCGACTTTGCCTGGACTGGCCAGCGCTTTGCACCCCACGCCCCATTGGTCGCCCCCGCCATGGCCGATTTGACGCTGAGCGCCACCGCCCATGACTTTTTGCTGCTGGCCCAGCGCCAGCAGGACCCCGACACGCTGTTCTTCAATCGCCGTCTGTCGATGGAGGGCGATACCGAGCTGGGCCTGGTGGTCAAGAACGCCCTCGATGCGATCGAGCTGCCGGTGCTGGACCCGCGCCAATGGGTGCCGTTGCTGGCGCCGCGCCAGGTGCTGGGCCGCCTTCGGCAGCGCCTGGACTCCGCATCGCGCCCCGCAGGACGATGACCGCCATGGCCGCCGACCCGAACCACCCCCTCGTCTATTCCTGCTCGGGCTGCTCCAGCGCCGCGCAGCTGGCCAACCATGTGGCGCTGCAGCTTGATCGGCGCGGCGTGGCCGAGATGTCGTGCATCGCGGGGGTGGGCGGCGATGTGCCGCATCTGATGAAAATCGTGCGCTCGGGCCGGCCCATCATCGCGCTCGACGGTTGCCCGCTGGTCTGCGTGAAAAGCACACTGGCGCGCCACGGCATCGCCGCCGACCGGCATTACCAGTTGCAGCAGTACGGCGTGAAAAAACGCGCGCACGAAGACTTCGACCCCGTGCAGGCCGCGCTGGTGCTGGAGCAGGTCGAGGCCGACCAACTTTCGCAGCCCCTGGAACGGGCCGCGGGCCTGGAGCCTTCGCATGGCTGACATCGGCACCCCGCGCCGCGTCATCGTTGCGATCTCGGGCGCCAGCGGCGCCGTGTATGGCGCGCGCCTGCTGCAGGTGCTGCAGGGCCAGAGCGGTATCGAGACGCACCTGGTCGTCTCGGACGCGGGCTGGCGCAACCTGCAGCACGAGCTGGATATGGACCGCCCCGCCGTCGAGGCTCTGGCGCACCGCGTGCACGACGTGCACAACGTGGGCGCGGCCATTGCGAGCGGTTCGTTCCAGTGCCATGCGATGGTGGTGGCGCCGTGTTCCATGCGCACACTCGCCGCCATTGCGCACGGCCTGGCCGACAACCTGCTCACGCGCGCGGCCGACGTGGCGCTCAAGGAGCGCCGCCGACTGGTGCTGATGGTGCGCGAATCGCCGCTGCACCTTACGCACCTGCGCAACATGGTGGCCGTGACCGAGATGGGCGGCATCATCTGCCCGCCGCTGCCCGCCTTCTACCTGCGCCCGCAAACCGTGGGCGAAGTGGTGGACTACAGCGTGGCGCGCGCGCTCGACCTCATCGACGTGCCCCACGACCTGGCACCGCGCTGGCAGGGTCTGGAACCGGATGCTCCTTGATTCATAGCTGCTAGCGCCTATCAAATAAGCGCTAGCAGCCGATTACATTCATAAACTCTGCACACCATGGCCTACCGCGACCTGCGCGACTTCATGGCCCAGCTCGAAGCCACGGGCGACCTGCGCCGCGTGGAGGGCAGCGTCTCGCCCCACCTGGAGATGACCGCACTCAGCGACCGCGTGCTGCGCGCCGGGGGGCCCGCGCTGCTGTTCGAGCAGCCCATGGGCCACCGCATGCCGGTGCTCACCAATCTGTTTGGCACCCCCGCCCGCGTGGCGCGCGCCATGGGCGTGCCCGACCTGCGCGGTGTGCGCACTTTGGGCGAGCTGCTGGCCACCCTCAAAGAGCCCGAGGCGCCCAAGGGCTTCAAGGACATGCTGGGCATGGGCCAGCTGCTCAAGACCCTGTGGAACATGGCGCCGCACACCGTGGCGCGCGGCGCGCCCTGCCAGCAAGAGGTGTGGGAAGGCCCCGATGTCGATCTGGCGCGCCTGCCTGTGCAGCACTGCTGGCCCGGCGACGTGGCCCCGCTCATCACCTGGGGCCTCACCATCACGCGCGGCCCGCGCAAGGCGCGGCAGAACCTGGGCATCTACCGCCAGCAGGTGCTCTCGCGCAACCAGGTCATCGTGCGCTGGCTGGCCCACCGCGGCGGCGCGCTGGACTTTGCCGACCACTGCGCCCAGCACCCCGGCCAGCCCTACCCCGTGGCCGTAGCGCTCGGCGCCGACCCCGCCACGCTGCTGGGCGCCGTCACACCCGTGCCCGACAGCTTGAGCGAATACCAGTTCGCCGGCCTGCTGCGCGGCGCGCGCACCGAAGTCACACCCGCGCTGGGCGTGCCGCTGCAGGTGCCCGCCACGGCCGAGATCGTGCTCGAAGGCCATATCCAGCCCGATGCGAACCACGCCAGTGGCTGGCAGCACGCGCTGGAAGGGCCGTACGGCGACCACACCGGTTACTACAACGAATGCGCCGAATTTCCCGTGCTGACCATCGACCGCATCACGCTGCGCAAGGACCCGATCTACCACAGCACCTATACCGGCAAGCCACCCGACGAGCCCGCCGTGCTGGGCCTGGCGATGAACGAGCTGTTCATCCCGCTGCTGCAAAAGCAGTTCCCCGAGATCGTGGACTTCTACCTGCCACCCGAGGGCTGCAGTTACCGCATGGCGGTGGTGAGCATCAAAAAGGCCTACGCCGGCCATGCGCGGCGCGTGATGATGGGCGTGTGGAGCCACCTGCGCCAGTTCATGTACACCAAGTTCATCGTGGTGGTGGATGACGATGTGGATGTGCGCACATGGCCCGACGTGATCTGGGCCATCACCACCCGCATGGACCCGGCGCGCGACACGCTGCTGGTGGAGCACACGCCCATCGACTACCTCGACTTTGCCTCGCCCGTGAGCGGCCTGGGCAGCAAGATGGGGATGGACGCCACCAACAAATGGCCTGGTGAAACCCAGCGCGAATGGGGCCGGCCCATGCAGATGGCGCCCGAGGCAACAGCGCGGGCGGAGCAGCTCTTTCAGGCGCTGGGGTTGTGAGGCCTCAGCCCAGAAAGCCCTTGGGCACCTTGTCCGCCTTCTTCTCCACCGGGTTGGCCAGCAGCCACTGCGCCGCGTACTGGCGCATGAACTCCTTGGCCTTTTCGGGCCGCGCCGTGAGCCACGCATCGTAGGCGCCTTCGTTCAGTATGGCGGGCATGCTCTTTTCGCTGCCGGGCTGGCCGTAGCGGTGCAGCAGCGCGTGGTTGTTGGCGTTCACCGTGAGCAGGCAGTAGCTGATGATGACTTCGCCATCCGCACCCTGCCAGCGCGCCCACAGGCCTGCCACGCCCATGGGCTTGCCGTCCACGCGCGCAACGCGGGTGGGCACGGCCTTGCCGCTGCGCAGGTCGTCCTCATAAAAAGCGGCCATCGGCACGATGCAGCGCTGGCCGTTCAGCCAGGCATCGCGAAACGCCGTGCCGGTGGAGGCGGTGTCCGACTTGGCGCTGACCAGCTTGGGCGCGCGCAGCTTGGCGTCAGACGCCGACTTGACCCAGTGCGGCACCAGACCCCACTGCGCGGGCACCAGCACGCGCGCGGGCGCCGCGGTGTCGGTGGCATCAGGCGCGGCATCCGGTGCCGCCTCTGCCTCAGGCGTAGCGCCTGGTGCCTGCGACAGCGCCGCCGCCGTGGCCGCATGCACGATGAAAAAGCCTGGCTTGCGCGGCCACAGATGGCGCTCGCCCAGCGCCGCTGGAGGTTCGACCGCAAATGCCTCGCGGTAGGCGTCGGCTTGCTGCAGGGTTTCGTAATGGGTACTCATCGGGCCATGGTACCTGCGTGCGCGGCAGTTTGAGTCAAAAAAGCCTCTGGCGCTTGTGCAATGAGCGTTGATAGCTATGAAAAGCGAAGCAGTTTTAGCAAAGCCGGTTTCTTGGCCCTTTTCGCAACCGTTTCCGCACCCGCTTCCACCTCCATTTCTGGCGTGAAACCGTGACGTGCATCAAGCCCCATGTCGCCTGCGTTGTGACACGGGCCGCGTGGGTTTTCACAATGCCTATATGGACTTCGCACCCTCTCCCCTGGCCCGGCAACTGCGTGAGCGCCTGCAGGCGTTCATGGACCGCTACCTGCTGCCCTACAACGCGGCCTGGCACGCATCGGTGCAGGCGGGCGACTACCCGCCGCCGTTTCTGGAGGACCTCAAGGCCCTGGCGCGCGAGGAAGGCCTGTGGAACCTGTTTTTGCCCACGCTGCAGGGCGAAGAGCCGGGCACGCGCCTGTCCAACCTCGACTACGCGCCGCTGGCCGAAACCATGGGCCGTCTGCCCTGGGCGGCCGAAGTATTCAACTGCCACGCACCCGACACCGGCAACATCGAGCTGCTGCACCGGTTTGCCACGCCCGCGCAGCGCATGGCGTGGCTCACGCCGCTGCTGGAGGGGCGCATGCGCTCGGCCTTTGCCATGAGCGAGCCCGACGTGGCCTCGTCCGACCCGACCAACCTGCAGACCACCGTGCGGCGCGAGGGGGACGACCTGGTGCTCAGCGGCCGCAAGTGGTTCATCACCGGTGCGGCGCACCCGCATTGCCGGCTGCTCATCGTGCTGTGCCGCAACGCCGATGCGGATGGGTCCGACAGCCACCACCGCCACAGCATGGTGCTGGTGCCCGTGGATGCACCGGGCGTGCAGATCGTGCGCAACATCAGCGTGCTGCACCAGCATGCGCCCGAGGGCATTGCGAGATCTTGCTGCAGGGTGTGCGCGTGCCCGCCGACCACCTGCTGGGCGACTGGGGCACAGGTTTTGCCATGGCCCAGGCGCGCCTGGGGCCGGGCCGCGTGCACCACTGCATGCGCACCATCGGCCAGTGCGAGCTGGCCCTCTCCCTGGCCACCGAGCGCGCGCTGGAGCGCACCGCCTTTGGCAAGCCGCTAGCCGAGCAGGCGAATGTGCAGGAGTGGATTGCCGAGTCGCGCATCGAGATCGACCAGGCGCGCCTTTTGGTGTGGCATGCGGCCTGGTTGCTGGACCAGGGCGATACGGCAGATGTACGGCAGGTGCGCGCCCAAGTCGCCGCCATCAAGGTGGTGGCCGCGCGATTGCAGCAGCGCGTGGCGGACCGCGCGATGCAGATCTTTGGCGCCATGGGCCTGTCGCCCGACACGCCGCTGGCCGCATTCTGGACCTGGGGCCGCGCGCTGCGCCTGATGGACGGGCCCGACGAGGTGCACCTGCGCACCGTGGCGCGGCACGTGCTGGCCCTGGCGCGCGCCGGGCTTGGCGATTCGGCGGCTTACTTCACCACGCCCGAGCAATTGCGTGCGCAGCCCCATCTGCGCGCCTGACCAACCCGCGCTTGCACTGCACGATGCGGGCCCGCGCACAGGCCCTTGGCAGCCCGGCGCGGCTTGGGGATACTGTCGGTCTCTTGTCATCCTGCCCGGAGCGCCCTGCCATGCAAATGCTTGCCATTGCCGTCACCACTGCCGTGCTGTTGCCCGGCGCCCTGGGCCTGGCCCACGCCCAGGCGCAAAAAATGCGGCCCGGACTATGGGAACACAGCGTGACGATGAAAAGCCAGAGCGGCCAGATGGAAGCGGCCATGGCCGAGATGCAGAAGTCCCTGGCCAGCATGCCGCCCGAGCAGCGCAGGCAGATGGAACAGATGATGGCCCAGCAGGGCGTGGGCATGGGGCCCAAGGGCCAGACGATGAAGATTTGCGTCACCCAGGAGCAGGCCGATAGGGACGCCATTGCGCCGCAGCAGGGTTGCACGCAGAAAGTGGAGCGCATCAACGCCAACACCATGAAAGTCGCCTTCAGCTGCAAGGGTGGACAGGGCCAGCCGCCGTCCAGTGGTGAGGGCACGGTCAGCATGCAGGGCCCAACGGCCTACACCGGCCAATTCAAATTCAAGACGGAGAACGCGGGCAAGCCCGAGCAGATCGACATGGCGCAGTCCGGCAAGTGGCTGTCGGACAACTGCGGCGCCATCAAGCCCGTGCCAATGGCGCGCTGAGGTGGGCGCTGAGATGGACGGCCTCGCCAACACCCCCGCGCCGCCGTATTACGCGGTGATTTTCACCAGCCTGCGCACCGAGGGCGACCAGGGTTATGGCGCCATGACCGAGCGCATGGTGGAGCTGGCCGCGCAGCAGCCGGGTTTTCTGGGCGTGGAGTCGGCGCGCGACGGCCTGGGCATCACGGTATCGTACTGGGCTGACCTCGCCTCCATCGCCGCCTGGAAAGCGAATGCCGAGCACCAGGAGGCCCAGCACCGGGGCCGGGAACAGTGGTACGCGGGCTTCAAGACGCGCATTGCACGCGTGGAGCGCGACTACGGCATGTAGCTAGCGCGCGCGGCGCGGGATCTATTGCAGAGTAAGCGCTGCCAGCGCCGCCAGCGGCGCGGTTTCGGCGCGCAGCACGCGCGGCCCCAGGGTGACCGGGGCGAAGCCCTGCGCGAGGGCCAGGTCTTCCTCGGCAGCGCTCAGACCACCTTCGGGCCCGACAGGAACACCACCGCACCTGTGCCCGGCCCGGCGGCGGCGTGCAGCGGCCCGGTGCCGGCGCGCAGCGACAGCAGCAGGCGCGTGCCCGGTGCGGGCAGTAGCGCCTGGGCGCGCAGCCAGCCGGCCAGGTCCACCGCATCGTGCACCGCGGGCACGCGGTTGCGGCCGCATTGCTCGCACGCGGCCACGGCCACGGCCTGCCAGTGGGCCAGTTTTTTCTCGGCGCGCTCGCCCTTGAGCTTGAGCACGCTGCGCTCAGCCACCAGCGGCGTGATGCTGGCCACGCCCAGCTCGGTGGCTTTTTCCACCAGCCAGTCCATGCGCTCGTTGGCGGTGATGCCGGCCAGCAGGTGCACGGCGCGCGGGGCTTCGCGTTCGATGGCGTGGTGGGCGCCCACCTGCACGCGCACGTCGCTGCGGCCCATGCGCAGCACGGTGGCATCGAACTCGCCGCCGGGGCTGTCGACACCCTGGCCCCCATGGAACAGCGTGATGCCGTCGCCCGGCTGCAGGCGCAGCACCTGCACATGGCGCGCGGCGCCGGGGGGCAGGTCAATCTCGGCCCCGGTGGCCAGGGGCTCCGGGCAATGGAAACGGGGCATTTGCTACTTAATTTATAGCTATTAGCGCTTGATAAAAAAGCGCTAGAGCCTGATTTGAATCAATATTTCTGGCTGCGCGTCCGGCTGCACTGCTACATGCGGCCGTAGGCAAAACCCGTGACGGGCTCGGTGCCCTCGATCTGGTCGAGCATCTTGAGCAATGGCCCCAGCTGGCGGTAGCGGTGGGCCGTGGCGCGGATGTAGCCCATGAAGCGCGGAGCATCGGCCAGGTACTTCGGCTTGCCATCGCGCAGCGTGAGGCGCGCAAAGATGCCGGCCACCTTGAGGTGGCGCTGCAGTCCCATCCATTCCACGGCACGGTAAAACTCGCCAAAGTCCTCGCCCCAGCCGCTGGCGCTGTTTGCGCCCAGCAGGCCGGCCTTGCGGGCCTTCTCCCAGTAACGCACGGTCACGTCGAGGATGAGTTCCTCTTCCCAGCTGATGAAGGCGTCGCGCAGCAGGCTGGCGATGTCGTAGGTGATGGGGCCATAGACGGCGTCCTGGAAGTCCAGCACGCCAAGCGGGCCGCCCTCTTGGGTGGGCGCCATCAGGTTGCGGGTCATGAAGTCGCGGTGCACATAGACCTGCGGGGCAGTGAGGTTGTGCGCCACGATGGCATCGAAGGCATTGGCCAGCGTGGTCTGCTGCCTGTCATCCAGCGTGATGCCACGGTGCCTGGCCAGGTACCAGTCGGGAAACAGCGCGAGTTCGCGGCGCAGCAGGGCTTCGTCATATGCGGGCAGCACACCGGGCTGGGAGGCCTTTTGCCAGTCGAGCAGCACATCGGTGGCCTGCAGATACCAGCCCAGCGCGGCCTGGGGGGCTTCGGGCCGCAGCAACTCGATCAGCGTGGTGCTGCCCAGGTCGCTCAGCAGCATGAAGCCGCTGGGTTCATCCCACGCCAGGATCTGCGGCACGTTCAGGCCGGCGGCGGCCATCAGGCCCTGTACCTGCACGAAGGGGCGGCAGTTTTCCTTGTCCGGGGGCGCATCCATCACGATGCAGCTGGCGCCCGATGCGCTGTCGATGCGCAGGTAGCGGCGAAAGCTGGCGTCGGCCGAGGCCGGGCGCAGGCTGGCGGGCAGCAACTGGTGGCTTGGCACCAGTGGCGCGAGCCATTGCTCGAACGCCGCCTGCCGGGCTGCATCGGGCCAGCTGACGGGACTGGCGGGGGCGGACGATGCCGCGGCAAGGGGCGTTGGGGGGGAAGAGGGGTGGCTCATGGATAATCCCATTTTACAAACCCGCCCTGCCTGGCGCGGGCCGTTTCTCAAGCCCTGTCCATATTGCCCGACGTGCCCCGCCGCCAGCCCTCTTTCGTGCACAAGCTCCAACCCCTTTCCCGGCCGGTGCGGCACGCTGCTGCGCGCGCCCCACGGCCGGGGCTGCAGCCTCTGGCCTACGCGGTGGCGCTGGCCTGGTGCGGCATGCCGCTGGCCGCGCTGGCGCAGGCCGACGCGCCCAACGCATGGGATGCCCCACCGGCGCTGCGTCGCAGCCCGCTACTGCAGGAAACCCTGCCGGCCGACCTGCGGCCCCAGTTGCCGGTGTTTGTGTCGGGCGACCGCATCACGGGCCAGCCCGACGTGAAGGCCGTCATCGACGGCAATGCCGAGCTGCGCCGTGGCGACACCGTGATCCGTGCCGACCGGCTGGAGTACACCGTGCCGGACGACCTGGCCCAGGCACAGGGGAATGTGCGCATCAACAAGGCGGGCAACACCTATGACGGCTCGGCGCTGTCACTGCATGTGGACGCGTTCGAGGGCTTTTTCAGCGACGCGCGGTATCGTTTTCTCGGCACTGGCGCCCATGGCGTATCAACGCGCGTGGATTTTCTGGACCGCGACCGTTCGGTGGTGCACAACGCCACCTACACCACCTGCCAGAAGGACGATTCCGCAACCTGGGAACCGGACTGGGTGCTGCGCGCCAAGACCATCCGCCTGGACCAGGCCGAAGAGGTGGGCACCGCCGAGGGCGGGGTGCTGGAATTCAAGGGGCTGCCGGTGCTGCCCATCCCGTACATCAGCTTTCCGCTGTCGGACAAGCGCAAGTCCGGCTTCCTGCCGCCCACGGTGGGCCTGGACAGCCGCAACGGCCTTGAATACCTGCAGCCCTACTACTGGAACATTGCCCCCAACCGCGACGCCACGCTGCGTGGCGGAATCATGGCCAAGCGCGGCGTCGAGCTCGGCGGCGAGTTTCGCTACCTTGAAAGCGACTACCAGGGCCAGGTGGATGCCAGCCTGATGCCCTCGGACAGCCAGCGCAACCGCATGCGCTGGGGCTATTCGGCGCAGCACCAGGGGCAGATCAGCACCCCCGTGGGTGGCGTGGGCCTGAACCTCAACCTCAACCGGGTGAGCGATGACAATTACTGGCGCGATTTCGCGCGGACGCCCTTGCCCCTGCGCCAGCGCCTGCTGCCCAGCGACGCATCCCTGTCGTGGGCGTCAGGCGACATGTCGGCCCAGGTGCGCACGCTCAAGTGGCAGGCCCTGCAGGATGTGGCCTCGCCGATCGTTCCGCCCTACAACCTCATGCCCCAGCTGCTGTGGCGCTACACGCCCCAGGATCTGGGTCGGGGCCTGGATTTCAGCATGGTGGCCGACACTACGCGTTTCGAGGCGGACCGGGCGCTGCCCAACCCGGCCGACGGCCAGCGCAGCTTTGTGCAGGCGCAATTGAGCCGCCCCTTTCTGGCTCCGGGCGGCTTCGTCATCCCCAAGCTGCAGCTGCACGCCACGCAATACCAGTTCGACAACCCGTTGAAAACCGGGGAGCGCTCGGCCAGCCGCACCCTGCCCACCTTCAGCCTGGACAGCGGGCTGGTGTTCGAGCGCGATGCGCGCCTGCTGGGGCGCGCCTTCACGCAAACGCTGGAGCCCCGCGCGTTCTATACCTACACGCCCTTTCGCGACCAACGCCGCCTGCCGCTGTATGACACGGCGGCCACGGACTTCAACTTTGGCACCATCTACACCGAAAACGCGTATGGCGGCAATGACCGCCTGGCAGACAACAACCTGCTCACCCTGGGCGTGACGTCGCGGTTTCTCGATTCCAACACCGGCGCCGAAGCCGTGCGCCTGGGTGTTGCCCAGCGCCTGCGGTTCTCCGACCAGGACGTGACCCTGCTGCCCGGTGGCGCGCCCGTCAGCGAGCGCCTGTCCGATGTGTTGCTGGGGGCGGGCATCAACTGGACTCCGCAGTGGGGCTTTGACTCCACCGTGCAATACAACCCCAAAACAGGGCGCTCCATCCGCTCCACCATCGGGGCGCGCTACAGCCCGGGCAACTACCGCACCGTGAACGCGGTCTACCGGCTGCAGCGCGGCTCCAGCGAACAGATCGATGTGGGCTGGCAGTGGCCGCTGGTCGCCTTGTGGGGCGGCCAGGTCGCGGGCAACGGCCCGGAGCGCGCCAAAGGCCAGGGTCAGGGCAGCGGCCGCTGGTACACCGTGGGCCGCCTGAACTACAGCCTGCAGGACCGCAAGCTCGTCGATACCGTGGTGGGCTTTGAATACGACAGTTGCTGCTGGATTGGCCGCGTGGTGATCGAACGCCTGCAAAGCAGCGTGACCACCTCCAACACCCGGCTGCTGTTCCAGATCGAATTTGTGGGATTTTCGCGCCTGAGCCTGGGCTCCAACCCCCTCGATACCCTGAAACGGAACGTGCCGCGCTACCAATCCCTGCGTGAGCAGGTCAGCACCCCCAGCCGCTTCAGCAACTATGACTAACCTGACACCATGAACCACCGTGCAATTGCTTTGGGCCTGGCGTGCCTGGCTTCTTTCGTGACCTCCGGCGCCGCGGCGCAGGGCCTGCGCCCCTCGGGGGCTGCGGGAGCGGGCCTTCGCACGGCGCCTGCCGCGCCTTCCTTCACCCTGCCCGCGCCCGGTGCAAGCGCGGCACTGCGGCAAGCCGATTTCATCGTGGCGGTGGTCAATTCGGAACCCGTCACCAACAACGAGGTGCGGACCCGCGCGGCCCGCATTGCACAGCAGATGGCCCAGCAGGGCGTTGCCCTGCCGCCCGGCGACCTGCTGGCCCGCGAGGTGCTGGAGCGACTGATCGTGGAAAAGATCCAGCTGCAGCTGGCCCGTGAAGGAGGGATTCGCGTGGACGACTTTGCCGTGGGCCAGGCCGAGGAGGGCGTGGCCAAGCAAAACAGCGTCAGCGTGGCAGAAATGCACCGCCGGCTGGCCGCTGACGGCATCAGCAAGGAACGTTTTCGCGAAGAATTGCGCAACCAGATGCTGCTGCAACGCCTGCGCGAGCGCGACGTGCAGTCCCGGGTGCGCGTGAGCGATCTCGACGTGGACCAGTACCTGCGCGAACAGCAGTCGGGGGCCGACGCCTCCAAGCAGGAGATCAACCTGGGCCATATTCTGGTGGCGGTGCCCGAAAACGCCAGCCCCGCCCAGGTGGCCGAGCGCCAGGCCCGCGCCCAGCGCGCCGCGGACAAGGTGCGTGCCGGCGAGGATTTCGCGACCGTGGCTGGCGAGTTCTCGGACGCTGCCGAGGCCAAGACGGCGGGCGGGCTGCTGGGCATGCGCCCGGCCGAGCGCTATCCCGAGCTGTTTGTCAGCGCCACGGCGCAGCTGCCGGTGGGCGGCATTGCCGGGCCCGTGCGGTCTGCGGCAGGTTTTCATGTGCTCAAGGTGGCGGACAAGACCACTGCGGGTGTGCCCACCCTGGTGACGCAGAGCCATGCACGGCATATCCTGCTGCGCACCGGCCCCCAGCTGACGGAGAGCGCTGCCGCAGCGCGGCTGGCCGACTACCGGCGCCGCATCGTGGCGGGCCAGGCAGACTTTGCCGAGCTGGCGCGCGAGCATTCGCAGGATGGCAGCGCCAAGCAGGGCGGCGATCTGGGCTGGGCCAACCCGGGCCGCTATGTGCCCGAATTCGAGCAGGCCATGAACGCGCTCAAGCCGGGCGAGGTCAGCGAGCCCCTGGTTTCGCGTTTTGGCGTGCACCTGATCCAACTGGTGGAGCGCCGCGAGGCCAAGCTTACCCAGCGCGAGCAGCGCGACATGGCACGTGACACGGTGCGCGAGAAGAAGGTCGAGGAAGCCTTTGCCACCTGGGTGCAGGAGTTGCGCGGCCGGGCCTACGTCGAATACCGCGACGCGCCGCAGTGAAGCGGGCCGCTGCATGAAACACATTCCGCGCAAGCGCTTTGGCCAGCATTTTCTGTCGGACGGCGGCATCATCGAAGCCATCGTGGGCGCCATCGCGCCCCAGCCGGGCCAGCCCATGGTGGAGATCGGCCCCGGCCTGGCGGCGCTGACCCAGCCCCTGGTAGAGCGCCTGGGGCGCCTGACGGTGATCGAGCTGGACCGGGACCTGGCCTTGCGGCTGCGGCTGCACGGACAGCTCAATGTCATCGAGTCCGACGTGCTGAAGGTCGATTTCACGCAGCTGGCGCTCACGCTGCAGGTTCCCAGGATCCGGGTGGTCGGCAACCTGCCCTACAACATCTCCACGCCCATCCTGTTCCACCTGCTCGAGCATGTGTCGGTGATCGAAGACCAGCATTTCATGCTGCAAAAAGAGGTGATAGACCGCATGGTGGCGCCGCCAGCCACCTCCGACTATGGGCGCCTGTCCGTGATGCTGCAGTGGCGCTATGCGATGGAGAACGTGCTGTTCGTGCCGCCCGAGAGCTTTGATCCGCCGCCGCGCGTGGACAGCGCCGTGGTGCGCATGGTGCCGCATGACGCGCCCACGGCGGTGCGCCCGGCATTGCTGTCCGAACTGGTCCAGGTGGCATTCAGCCAGCGCCGCAAGCTGCTGCGCCACACCCTGGGCCGCTGGCTGGAAGGCCGGGGCTTTGCCGGCCACTTCGACACCCAGCGCCGCGCAGAAGAAGTGCCGGTGCACGAATATGTGGCGCTGGCCCTCGCACTGGATCAAAAAGCATAGCGCCTGGCGCTTGCTCCATAAGGGCCAGGGTCGGTTTTTTCATGAAAAAGCCCGCCAAGGGCGGGCCATTCACATGCACACGGCTTGCGCGCGCTCAGGCGGCTGTCAGCCAGTAGCCCGCGTTGAACGGGCTGCTCATGCGCAGCGCCAGGGGAGAGATGTCGACCAGTTTGTCGGTGGGCATCTTCTCGGCGGTTTCCGGGTCGATGGCGATGCCCTGGACCGCGGTCGTTTCCTTAGCCTCGTTCGCCCGTTCTGCTTGGCTGGTGGTTGCAGAACGGGCTACAGAAAAGAATAGAAACAGCGGAAGGGAATCTTGCGGTCGCCCCAGAAGTCTGCCGCGTCACGGAAGATGTCCAGCAGCTGCTCGCGTGCTTCCTTGTCGAACTTGCCGGTGGCCGGAATCTGCTCCAGCACCACGATGAAGCCCGGTTGCGGCCCCGATTTGTGCAGGGGATCGGTCATGCAGTCGTAGAGCGCGTCGAAATTCTTGCCGAAATGCGACGGAAAGGTGAACTGCGCTGCAATCAGGTCCAGCACATCCTGTTTGGACTGGGCGTGGGCCAGGTTGGCATACAAAAAATGGTGACCGAGGGAGGCAGCGGCATCTTGCAGATCCTGCACGCGAAAGGCGCGAATGGACTGCACGATGTTGGTGCGCACGCCACGCAGTGGCGTTTCATGGTCTTTACGAAGGGGCGTCTGCATCTCCGTTGCTCTTTCTTTATAAGGTCCAAAAACTTCTGGCTGACCACAAAACCGCAGGATGCGGGATTCGGGTCGGGAAAACAAGGCGGCTCGCTGCCCGCTGCCCGGGCTGGCGCGGGCGGACAATCCATCGGACATCATTCGACAATCTTGCGAAAACTGGCGTAGTGGTCGCTGGTGTAATAGCAGGCGTCCGGCAACCGGGGCTTGCCACCACACACAATGCGCCGGGCGCCTCGATTGCGCGCGCCGGGGGTCTTGACGGTGTATTCCCGGTAATAGCCGCGCTGGTGGGCCGGCAATATCCGTTCACGATTGCCAAAAACCGTTCCGTCCTTGTCGAACGGAAAAGGGCCGCCATCGTGGATCAGCGCATAGGTCGAACGACCCTGGGGGGGCAGTTCTGCCACGGCGATGGAAGCAATGGAACCGTCGGAGGACGGGGATTTCCGGGCATGTCCGGCAACCGGGCCCAGGACCAACGCAACACCCACAACACACAAAACCCCTGCTTTTCGCACCTGGGCGGCTACAGCCTTGAGCATCAACGACACCTTTCAGAAACTACGGGTTAACCCGAAATTTCAACGGGCTAGTGTCGCTGAAAGCCCCCCAAAAAGCAAGCGCCTGCACAAAGATTGGGCAGGCGCCATGGGTTTTGCGTGTGCACCTGAGTTAGTGCACGCTATTTGTTGAAGGCTTATCGTGCTGCGCTGGCATCGGCCACGGTAATGGCTGTCATATTGACAATGCGCCGCACGGTGGTGCTGGGGGTGAGGATGTGCACCGGCTGCGCGGCCCCCAGCAGCACCGGGCCAATGGCGATGTTGCCGCCTGCTGCCGTCTTGAGCAGGTTGTAGGAAATGTTGGCGGCGTCGATGTTGGGCAGCACCAGCAGGTTGGCATCGCCCGTGAGGCTGCTGTGGGGCATGAGCGCGGCGCGCGCCTTGCCGTCCAGGGCCACGTCGCCGTGCATTTCGCCGTCCACTTCGAGCCAGGGCGCCTGCACGCGCAACAGCTCCAGCGTCTGGCGCATCTTCACGGCGCTGGGCTGGTCGCTGGAGCCAAAGTTGGAGTGCGACAGCAGGGCCGCCTTGGGCTTGATGCCAAAGCGCAGCATTTCCTCGGCCGCCATCATGGTGATTTCCGACAATTGCTCGGCCGTGGGGTCGTAGTTGACGTGGGTGTCTACCAGAAACACCTGGCGGTCGGGCAGCAACAGGCCGTTCATGCAGGCAAAGGTGTTCACGCCGGGGCGCTTACCGATCACCTGGTCGATGTAATTGAGGTGGTGCGCCGTGTGGCCCCAGGTACCCGCGATCAGGCCATCCACCTCGCCCTTGTGCAGCAGCATGGCGCCAATCAGCGACAGGCGCCGGCGCATCTCGATCTTGGCGATCGGGGCGGTCACGCCCTTGCGCTCCGTCATGCGGTGGTAGGTCTGCCAGAAGTCGCGGTAGCGGTGGTCCTGCTCGACGTTGACGATGTCGTAGTCCTGACCCTCCTTCAGGCGCAGGCCAAACTTCTCGATGCGCTGCGCAATGATGGCCGGGCGGCCGATCAGCGTGGGGCGCGCGATTTTTTCGTCCACCACGATCTGCGCGGCGCGCAGCACGCGCTCTTCCTCGCCCTCGGCATAGGCCACGCGCTTTTTGGTGGCGGCCTTGGCAGCGGTGAAGATGGGCTTCATGGTGGTGCCCGAGGCATACACGAAGGTCTGCAGATGGTCGCGGTAGGCGTCCATGTCGGCGATCGGGCGCAGCGCCACGCCGCTGTCGGCCGCGGCCTGGGCCACGGCCGGCGCAATCATCATCATCAGGCGCGGATCGAACGGCTTGGGAATCAGGTATTCCGGGCCAAACGCCAGCGGCTCGCCCACATAGGCCGCCGCCACCACTTCGCTCTGCTCGGCCTGGGCCAGCTCGGCGATGGCGTGCACGGCGGCGATTTCCATCTCCATCGTGATGGTGGTGGCGCCGCAGTCAAGCGCGCCCCGGAAGATGTAGGGGAAGCACAGGACGTTGTTGACCTGGTTGGGGAAGTCCGAGCGACCCGTCGCCATGATGGCGTCATCGCGCACGGCCTTCACGTCTTCGGGCTGGATTTCGGGGTTGGGGTTGGCCAGGGCAAAAATCAGCGGGCGGGCGGCCATCCTGGCCACCATGTCCTTCTTGAGCACGCCGCCGGCCGACAGACCCAGAAACACATCGGCATCCGCGATCACTTCGCCCAGCGTACGGGCCGACGTTTTTTGCGCGAACTGGACCTTGTCCTCGTCCATCAGCTCGGTGCGGCCTTCATAGACCACGCCCGCCAGGTCGGTCACCCAGATGTTCTCGCGCGGAATGCCCAGCTTGACCAAGAGGCCCAGGCAGGCCAGTGCGGCAGCGCCCGCACCCGAGGTGACGAGCTTGATTTTTTTCAGGTCCTTGCCCGCCACTTTGAGGCCGTTGAGGATGGCCGCGCCCACGGTGATGGCCGTGCCGTGCTGGTCGTCGTGAAAGACCGGGATCTTCATGCGCTCGCGCAGCTTGCGCTCGATATAAAAGCAGTCGGGCGCCTTGATGTCTTCGAGGTTGATGCCGCCAAAAGTCGGCTCCAGGCTGGCGATGATCTCGACCAGCTTTTCGGGGTCTTTCTCGTTGATCTCGATGTCGAACACATCGATGCCCGAGAACTTCTTGAACAGGACGGCCTTGCCTTCCATCACCGGCTTGCCGGCCAGCGGGCCGATGTCGCCCAGGCCCAGCACGGCGGTGCCGTTGGTCACCACGCCCACCAGGTTGCCCCGGCTGGTGTATTTGAAGGCGGCGTTGGGGTCTTTGACGATCTCTTCACACGGTGCGGCCACACCGGGCGAATAGGCCAGCGCCAGATCGTGCTGGTTGACCATCTGCTTGGTCGCGGCAATCGCAATCTTGCCGGGTTTGGGAAACTCGTGGTATTCGAGAGCAGCCTTGCGCAGCAGGGCGCGCTTGTCGGGAAGGTTGTTGTTGTTGTTGTCGGCCGTGGTGTTCTCGGGCATCAAGCGTCTCCAGCTTTCAGAAAGTGCTGGGGTCCGCGGTGGATCTGCTCGGGGCGGGCCGTCAGCTTGTAAGGGGGAGGTGCATTGTAGGCTTCGTCCCGTGAAAACCCTGGACCGCCAAGGTGCTTGCCTGGTTGAAACACTTGTTCGCGAAAGGATCGAAGCGGCGCTGTGCCGTGCACCGCTCCTGGCGCCGGTGCAAGCCATGCGCTGTGAAGCAGGAAGGCCCATGAAACGAGCATCCAGCGCTTATGGGTAAAGCGCTAAATGCTATTAAAAATGCAGCGTATTGTGCAGAGCCTCGGCTGGTGTCCCTTACGCTGTTTCCGCCAGCGCGTCACCCAGTGCATTGATCAGGCGGTCGATTTCGGCCTTTTCACTGATGAACGGCGGTGCCAGCTGGATGGTGTCGCCACCGTAGCGCACGTAAAAGCCCTTCTTCCAGCAGTTCATCGCAATCTCGTACGGGCGGCGGGCGGGCTCGCCGGGCAGCGGCGCAATGGTGAAGCCGGCGGCCAGGCCGAAGTTGCGGATGTCGGCCACATGCCTGGCGCCCTTGAGGCTGTGCACGGCCTGCTCGAAGTACGGCGCCAGGGCGTTGACGCGGCCGATCATGTCTTCCTTTTGCAGGATGTCGAGCGCCGCGATGCCCGCCGCGCAGGCCACGGGGTGGGCCGAGTAGGTGTAGCCGTGCGGAAATTCGAGCATGTACTCGGGGCCGCCCGCCGCCATGAAGGTGTCGTAGATCTCCTTGCTGGCCACCACGCCGCCCAGCGGCTGCGCGCCGTTGGTGACCTGCTTGGCAAAGTTCAGGATGTCAGGTGTCACGCCAAAAGCCTCGGCGCCGGTGAACGCGCCCGAGCGGCCAAAGCCGCTGATCACTTCGTCAAAAATCAGCAGGATGTTGTTCTGCGTGCAGATCTCGCGCAGGCGCTGCAGGTAGCCCACGGGCGGGATCACCACGCCGGCCGAACCCGAAAATGGCTCCACGATCACGGCGGCAATGTTCGAGGCGTCGTGCAGTGCAATCACGTCGAGCAGGCGGTCGGCCAGCTCCTTGCCCGTGGGCGGCATGCCCTTGTGGAACGAGCCCGCCGGCGGCTGGGTGTGGGGCAGGTGGTCGGCCTCCACGCCCTGGCCGAACAGCTTGCGGTTGGCCACGATGCCGCCCACCGAGATGCCGCCAAAGTTCACGCCGTGGTAGCCCTTTTCGCGGCCGATCAGGCGCGTCTTGGTGCCCTGGCCCTTGGCGCGCCAATAGGCGCGGGCCATCTTGAGCGAGGTGTCGGCCGATTCAGACCCCGAGCCGGTGAAGAACACATAGTCGAGCCCGGCAGGCGTCAGTTCCTTCACGCGGTTGGCCAGCTCGAACGACAGCGGGTGGCCAAACTGGAAGGCGGGGGCGTAGTCGAGCTTCATCGCCTGCTTGCCGATGGCCTCGGCGATCTCGCGGCGGCCGTGGCCCAGACCCGAACACCACAGGCCCGAGAGCCCGTCAAAAATCTTGCGGCCTTCGCTGTCGGTGAAATACGCGCCGCTGGCCTCCACGATCATGCGGGGATGGGCCTTGAACTGGCGGTTGGCCGTGTACGGCATCCAGTGCGCGTCGAGCCACTCGGCGTCCATGCGGGGTGCAGCGCCAGCGGCGGGGGTGTCGATGGGGGCAAAGCTCATGGGGTCTCTCCGATGCAGATGGGGCCCCAGCCGGGGCACTGAGCCGCCATTGTTGCCCCGGTTTCCAATTGCTCAAAGAAAGCAATATCAATGTTCACTTGCGAATTTATGCAAGCATTGATCGGTCCCGCCGCGCATGAATGGCACCTGATTTGCTATTGAAACAATAGCTGTTAACGCAATTCTTGTAAGCGATTCAACCTGTTTTGACCTCAAAACCGGGGCGCTTGCGTTGCTTACAATTCGCCCATGCGCAGGCCCACCCCCTTCCGATGCGCCCGCGCGGCATGGCGCGGGCTGGCGGCGGCCTGCCTGATGGCGGTGCCGCTGGCCGGGGCCGAGGCCGTGCCCGCTGCAGCACCGGCCCGCATCACCATCGGCGTGCTCGCCGTGCTCGACGGCGAAGACACCCAGCGCCTGTGGCAGCCCCTGGCCGACGGGCTGGCGCGCGCGCTGCCGGGGCACAGCGTGCGGCTGCAAGTGCTCGACCCGGTTGCGCTGGAAGCGGCGCTGGCGCAGCAGGCCCTGCATTTCGTGGTGACCAACCCCGGACACTACGTGCGGCTGGAGGCGCGCCATGGCGCCACGCGCATCGCCACCCAGACCACGGCCGAAAGCGACGACCCCGCGCACACCGTGGGCTCGGCCGTGGTGGTGCGGGCGGGCACGCCAGTGGCCGCCTCGCTCGACGCCCTGCGCGGGCAGCGCGTGGCGGCGGTGGCCGAAGATGCGTTTGGCGGCTACCAGTTGGTGGCGCACGAATGGCTGCAAAGCGGCCTGGACGCCGAGGCCGGTGCGGTGCAGCGGGTGTTCACCGGTTTTCCGATGCAGCGCGTGGCCGATGCGGTGCTGGCGGGCCGGGCCGATGCGGGCATTCTGCGCACCTGCGTGCTGGAGCAGCTGGAGCGCACCGGCCGCGTGCCCCCCGGCGCGCTGGTGGTGGTGGGCGCGCGGCCCGATGCGCCGGCGCCCTGCCGGTCGTCCACGCCGCTGTACCCCGGCTGGGCTTTTGCCGCACTGGCCAGCACGCCGCCCGAGCTGGCCCGCACCGTGCTGCTGGCCCTGCTGACCCAGCCCACCGATGCCCAGGGCGGCCGCTGGTCGGTGCCGGCCGACTACCAGCGCGTGCACGAGGTGCTGCGCGCGCTGCAGGTCGAGCCCTATGCGTTTTTGCGCGACACGCGCCCGCAGGCGCTGCTGGGCCGCTACTGGTATCTGCTGGCGGGCACGCTGGCCGTGCTGCTGCTGGGCGCGGCCTACATGCTGCATGTGGAGCTGCTGGTCAAGCGCCGCACGTCCGAACTCTCGCGCAGCCTGCGCGAGCGCGAGCGCCTGGCACAGCAGATTGCGCAGGGCCAGGAGGCCATGGACCACCTTTCGCGCCTGTCCATCCTGGGGGAGCTGTCGGCCACGCTGGCGCACGAGCTCAGCCACCCGCTGGCCACCATTGCCAACTATGCCGCCAGCGTGCAGCGGCGCGCCGCGCGCGGCCAGCTCGCGCCGGACGCGCTGGCCGTGGCGCTGCAGGACATCGGCCAGGAAACCGAGCGCGCCACGCGGGTCATCGAGAGCATTCGCGCGCTGGCGCGCAAGCGGGTGCCGGTGCGCGCGCTCAGCGACCCGGTGGTGCTGGCCCACGAGGCGGTGGCCCTGTTTTGCGGCCTGCTGGGCCAGGCGCCGCCGATCCGCGTGGAATGCGCGCCGGGCAGCGCGGACCTGCGCGTGCCGGGCGACCCGCAGCAAATCCAGCAGGTGCTGCTGAACCTGCTCAAGAATGCGCTGGACGCCCACCGGGCCGCAGGCCGCGCCGACGCCCCCATCACCATCCACATCGAACGCCAGGGCGACCATCTGGCGATCGCCGTGCAAGACCAGGGCGATCCCCTGAGCGAGGCCGCGCGCGCACGCCTGTTCGAGCCCTTCTACACCACCCGCCCCGACGGCCTGGGCCTGGGCCTGGCCATCTGCCGCGGCATTGCCGAGACGCATGGCGGCGCACTGCAGGCCCGCCCGGCCGGTGCAGCGGGCGACCCCGGCATGGTGTTTGAATTGCTGCTACCGCTGGCCCCGCCCACGCCCCCCCAGGAAACCGCGCCATGACCGCACCCGCTCCCGTCATCCATGTGGTCGATGACGACCCCGCCTTTTTGCGCTCCACCCTGTTCATGGTGGAAGGGCTGGGCTTTGCGCCCGTGGGCTATGCGCAGGCGCAGGATTTTCTGGACGCCGACCCGGCGCCCGCGCCGCAGGGCTGCTGCCTGCTGCTGGACATCCGCATGCCGCGCATGAGCGGGCTGGAACTGCAGCGGCGCCTGGCCGCCCTGGGGCGGGCATTTCCCATCGTGTTCATGACCGGCCACGGCGACATCGACCAGGCCGTGCAGGCCATGCGCGCAGGCGCCATCGACTTTCTGCAAAAGCCTTTTCGCGAGCAGGCGCTGCTGGATGCGCTGAACCACGCGGTGGCGGCGGGCCTGGCGGCGCAGCGCCAGCAGGGGCTGCGCGCCGCTGCACAGGAGCAGCTAGGGCGACTGTCGCCGCGCGAGCGCGACGTGGCGCGCCTGCTGGCCCTGGGCCTGAGCAACAAGGAAGTGGCGCGGCAACTGGGCATCAGCGACCACACGGTGCATGTGCACCGCCAGCGCATCACCGAGAAAACCGGCAGCGGCCACGCCGCCGACCTGGCCCGCCTGATCCTGCGCGCCGACCCGCAGGCGCTGGACGATGGCAGCGCACCTGCATCGCCGCCGCAGGATTTGTAAGCTATTTAATGGATAGCTGTCAGCGCTTATTTCGCAAGCGCTGAAGCCTCAAAACACCTCAAGTCTTCAGACGTTTAACGGGCGCTTTTGGCAGCTGCGTTGGCGCGTTCGGCCGCAGCGCCGGCCTTGAGCTGCTCCACCATCTGCTTTTGCTTTTCCACCAGTGGCGGGTAGGGGCCAAAGCGGTGCTGGTCGGGCGTGGCGCCCAGCAGGTAGGGCGGGAAGGCCGAATCCACCGGCTTGTTCCAGCGCGCCGGGAAGTCCACTTCCAGGTTGGCCTTGGTGGGGCGCGGCTTGGAGAGCATGAACGCGGCCACATCGTAGGCCTCGTCGTCGCTCAGCTGCGGCGCTTCATGCGAGGCGCCCAGCGGCATGTTGTGCTTGATAAAGCGCGTGGCCATGATCAGGCGGTTCATGCCGGCACCGTTGTTGAAGGTGTCGTTGCCCCACAGCGGCGGGAAGGTGTAGCCCTGGGCATCGCCCACCTTGCCCGCACGCAGGCCCTGGCCGTCGGCGCCGTGGCACACCGCGCACTTGGCTTCGTACACCTTGCCGCCCGCCACCGTGTCGGCGCGCCGGTTGGGCATCTTGCTTTGCACCATGCCAGCGCCCTGCACCGTGGCACCCACCGGAATGCCCTGCGACAGGAACGAGATATAGGTCACAAAGGCCTTCATCTCGCGCGAGTCCAGCGCCAGGGGCTTGCCGCTCATGCTGCGCTCCATGCAGCCGTTGACGCGCTCTTCCACGGTGCTGATGTCGTCCTCGCGCCCCGGTACTGCGGGAAGGTGGCCGACACGCCGCTCCAGGGCATGGCAAAGGGCTTGGTGGCGTTTTGCTGGTGGCACGAGGCGCAGGCCAGGTTGTTGCCGGCCAGGCGGCGGCGCACGTCCTGCACCTCGGGGCCGATGTGGGCAAAGGTGCGCGTGGTCAGCTCGTGGCCGTACTGCACCAGTTCGCGGTATTGGCCGGGCGGCAGCTTGTCGATCTCGGGCACGGCGCGGCCCACCAGATTGACGGGCGCGGGGGCCTCGGGGGCGGCAAAGGCGGCGGTGCACAGCAGCGCCAGCGCGGGGGCGGCAAGCAGTTTCTGGAGGGCGGTGGTCATGGTTTTACTCTCTTTTCTCATGGGACGGGTTCATCCTAGAGAGCGCCCGGCGACGGAACAAGCGCCCGTTCCGGCCAAGCCGGTAGCCTTTTCAGGCTATTGCGTTCGCGCCAAACCGGGCAGCCGGGCTGGTAGTCTCGGGGGCTGTTTCTCCCTTGCCCGCATCACCGCAATGCCTGTCCCTTCCCCCCGTGAACGCGCCGTGCTGGGCCAGCTCAGCGACATGGATTTGCGCCTGCTGCAGGTGTTCAAGAGCGTGGCCGAGTGCGGCGGCATGTCGGCGGCCGAGCTGGAGCTGAACATCGGCACCAGCACCGTCAGCCGCCACATGAAGGACCTGGAAACGCGCCTGGGCCTCACGCTGTGCCGGCGCGGGCGCGCGGGTTTTGCCCTCACCGCCGAAGGCCAGCGCGTGTACGACGAAACCCTGCGCCTGCTCAGCGCGGTGGATGCGTTTCGCAGCAGCATCGACGACATCCACCGCCGCATGGGCGGGCGCCTCGACGTGGCGGTGTTCGACAAGACCGCCAGCAACCCGGCGGCGCACATCGGCGATGCGATTGCGCTGTTTGCCGAGCAGGCCCCGGATGTGAGCCTGCAAATGCATGTGGCCGCCATCCCCGCCATCGAGCGCGGGCTGATCGACGGCAGCTTTCATGTGGGCATCATCCCGGCGCACCGGGCATCGCAAAGCCTGGTCTATGCCAACCTGTTCACCGAAACCATGCTGCTGTACTGCGGCGCACGGCACCCGCTCTATGGCACCGACCATGCCACGCTCACCTGGGAATCGCTGCGCGCCTACCAGCTTGCGGGCCTGGGCTATCACTCGCCCAACATGGAGCTGAGCCACAGCGCGCGCCTGCCGCGCAAGGCCACGGGGTTCGACCAGGAGTCGATTGCCACGCTGATCCTCTCGGGCCGCTACCTGGGTTTTCTGCCCGACCACTACGCCGAAGCCTTCGAGCGCCAGGGCCAGATGCAGGCCGTGCTGCCGGCGCAGTTCTTCTACCGCTGCCAGTTTGTCAGCGTGCTGCGCAAGTCGCCCCAGCCGCCGCGCGCGGCCCAGGCGTTTGCGCAATGCCTGCTGGCCGCGCATGGATGATGGGCGCATGGCCTTGCGCGCAGCCCGCGGCGGGCTGCAGAATGCGGTCTGTTGTTGCAACTTTTTGTAAGGCGTTCCATGGCATCCCTTTCTTCAATTGGCAGTTCGGGCCTGCAGGCCGCCCAGTTGCGGCTGGATGCCTCGGCCAACAACGTGGCCAACATGAACACGCCCGGCTACCGCCGCCAGGCGGTGGCGCAGCAGGCCGTGGCCGACAGCGCGGGCGTGCGCGCCACGGTGCAACGCCAGCAAGAGGCGGACGGCGTGGCGCTGGAAAAAGAGGCCGTGGAGCAGATGTCAGCCACCTACGCGTTCAAGGCCAACCTGCAGACCATCCAGACACAGGACGAGATGATGGGCGCGCTGCTCGACGTGAAGGCCTGAGCCGCACGCCGCAAAGCCAGACCCCCTTCGCGCAAATGCCCCGCCTGTCGGGGCATTGCTGTTTCTGCGGCCCGAAAACAGCGCTTCAGCCGGTCGACGCCAACCCGGCCAGGCGGTGCACCAGCCAGCGCTGAAAGGCAAGACCGGCGGTGCTGCGGCTGCGCAAGGGAACGCGGTACATGGTGATGCTCCTTTAAGAGTGGGGTTGGTTCAGGCGTTCTGCAGTGTGGCGGCGCTGCCGGCGTTGCGCCGGGCGGCCCGTTCCCAGGCCTTTTCATGAAAGAAGAAGGCGACGGCCTGCACCGTGGGTTCGAGCAGGCTCAGCGTGAGCGAGGCCCACAGGTTGCCCGTGACGGCATAGGCCACCAGGGCGGCCACGCAGATGTGGATGAGGTAGTAGCTGCCCGTCTTCATCAGCATGGTCTTGTTCTGGCGGGCGGTGCGGCGGATGAAGGACATGGCGAACTCCTTGGCTTCAACAAACAGGGCCTGCGGTGAAAAGCAGGCACAGTCAAATGGTAGTCATTCTCAATAGAAACGACCAATTGATCGTGCCTAAAGCGCAGATAGCCGCTATCAAGCGCTGCCGCGCGGCCCGAACCGGCCGCTTTCGCCGTCACCCCCCGTTGCTATGATGGCCGCTCTTTTTGCCCAACCCCTTAGCACAACCGGGAGCACCGCATGGCCCTCATGGACTTCATCAAGAAACAGTTCATTGACATCATCCAGTGGACCGAAGAGGGGGATGGCACGCTGGCCTGGCGCTTCCCGATGGCCGACATGGAAATCCAGAACGGTGCCTCGCTCACGGTGCGCGAGTCGCAAATGGCCATCTTCGTGAACGAAGGTCAGGTGGCCGACGTGTTCGGCCCCGGCACCTACAAGCTCACCACGCAGACGCTGCCGGTGCTGACCTACCTAAAGAACTGGGACAAGCTTTTCGAGTCGCCCTTCAAGAGCGATGTCTACTTCTTCAGCACGCGCCAGCAGATCGACCAGAAATGGGGCACACCCCAGCCCATCACCATCCGCGACAAGGACTTTGGCGCCGTGCGCCTGCGCGCGTTTGGCAATTACGCCTTCCGCATCGCCGACCCCAAGCTGTTCCACACCGAAATATCGGGCACGCGCGATTCCTACCCCGTGGCCGACCTGGAAGGCCAGTTGCGCGGCCTGGTGCTGCAGAACATCAGCAACGCCATTGCCGGCAGCGGCCTGCCGTTTCTGGACCTCGCGGCCAACCAGGTGATGTTTGCCGAGGCGCTGACCAAGGAGCTGGCGCCGGTCTTCGCCAAGCTGGGCCTCTTGATCGAAAACCTCACGGTGCAGAACGTCTCGCTGCCCGAAGAGCTGCAAAAAATTCTCGACCAGAAGATCGGCATGGGCATGGTCGGCAACGACATGGGCAAGTTCATGCAGTACCAGACGGCGCAGGCGATTCCGAAGTTCGCGGAAGGCGCGGGCAGTGGCGGCGGCGGCATTGCGGGCGATGCCATGGGCCTGGGCGCCGGCGTGGCGCTGGGCCAGGTGCTGGCGCAAAACCTGCAGGCTGGCCTGCAAGGTGGCGGTACGGCAGCGCAGGCAGCCCCTGCTGCGGCGGCAGGCGTCAAGCCCGAGGACGTGATGGCCACGCTGGAAAAGCTGGGCGAGCTCAAGTCCAAGGGCATCCTCACGCAGGAAGAGTTCGACGCCAAGAAGGTCGAGCTGCTCAAGAAGCTGGTTTGACCCTGGTTGCTATCAACTCAATAGCTGCTAGTGCTTTGCAGAAAAGCGCTTGAGGCCAAAAACGCCTCAAGTCCGCGCTGCACGGCGCAAGCAGCCCCCGCCCGATGGCTACCGACCCCACACAGCCCACCCAGCGTTACTACCGCGCGCCCTGCCCCGGCTGCGGTGCGCCGGTTGAGTTCAAGAGCGCGCAGTCCACGCACGCCGTCTGCGGCTACTGCCAGAGCACCGTGGTGCGCAGCGGCGAGGTGCTCACGCGCCTGGGCAAGATGGCCGAGCTGTTCGACGACCACAGCCCGCTGCAGCTCATGGCCAGCGGCCGCATCAACATCGACGGCAAGGACCTGCCCTTCACGCTGATTGGACGCCTGCAATACAAGGGCGACGCGGGCGTCTGGACCGAATGGGCCGCCTTCTTGCAAGACGGCACGCTGGCCACGCTGGGCGAGGACAACGGCGCCTACGTCTTCACTCGCCCCATCGACCCCGGCCGCGACATGCCCGAGGCCGCACGCTTTCGCATCGGCACCACAACGGCCATCAACGGCAAGCCCTACAGCGTGGCCTACACGGGCCAGGCGCAGCTGATCTCGGCCCAGGGCGAGCTGCCCAAGCTGCCGCCGCTGGGGCAGCTTTTCGACCTGGTGGAGCTGCGCAGCGCCGACGGTGAAGTGGTCAGCATCGACTACGGCCACACACCGCCCGGCGTCGAGCGCGGCAAGGCAGTACTGCTCGAAGACCTGCAGCTCACCGGTCTGAAAGACGAATCGGCCAAAGACGAAAAAGGCCGCCAGTTCAACTGCCCGCACTGCGGCGCGCCGGTGCAGGTGCAGCTGGCCACCTCCAAAACCGTAACCTGCGGCTCGTGCGCCAGCATCATCAGCCTCGATAGCGGCGTGGGCGGCGAACTGCGCTCGGCCCAGCAGGACGAGCCGGTGCGCCCCATCATCCCGCTGGGCAGCAAGGGCCAGCTGCAGGGCGTACCCTGGCAGGTGGTGGGATTTCAGCACCGCATGGGCGTGGAGCCAGGTGACGATGAACACTTTGGCTGGAGCGAATACCTGCTCTACAACCAAAAGCGCGGCTTTGCCTTTCTGGTCGATTCGGAAGAAGGCTGGAGCCTGGTGCGCCCCACCACGGGCGCGCCCACCTTGGCCGCCAGCGGCCGCAGCGCCACCTATATGGGCACCACCTACCAGCTCAAATACAGCTACGAGGCCGAAACCACCTACGTGCTGGGCGAGTTCTACTGGCAGGTGGAGCGCGGCCAGAAAACCAGCAACCGCGACTTTGAAAGCAGCAAGGGCCTGCTGTCGATGGAGCAAAGCAAGAGTGAGATCACCTGGTCGTCTGGCGACAAGCTGGCCAGCGACACCGTGGTCAAGGCCTTCAAGCTCGAAGACAAGAAAGACGTGCTGCAGCGCGACGACCCCGGCCCCTTCGTGGCCAAGTCGGGCCTGGGCTGCGGCACCATCATCCTGATTGCGGTCATCATCCTCATCCTGCTCATCATCCTGGGCAATTGCTCAGGGTCGTCGGGCAGCGGATACCGCAGTTCGGGCGGCTCGTTTGGCGGGTATTCATCCGGCGGCGGGCACAAATAATTTTTACCCACGGAGGTCATCATGGGAATTGAATGGCTGCGGCCCGCCGCATTTTTTGGCTCCATCCTGTTTGCCCTGGTGGGCGTGCTGGTGTTCTGGCTCAGCTTCGTCCTCATCGACAAGATCACGCCCTACGACCTGTGGCGCGAAATCGTCGAAAAACAGAACAAGGCCCTGGCCATGGTGGTGGCCGCCATGAGTTTGGGCATCAGCATCATCGTGGCGGCCGCCATCCACGGCGGCTAAAGTCACCGCGTTGCCCCGCCCCACCGCGCCACCCCCTGCGGGTGGCTCCGCGCCATGGCGCAGGCCACACAATACCGCCTGCTTTCACCGGCCCCCCCGGCCCGACACCACCACCCCATGCCCACCCTCGACTGGCTCAACCGCGCCCACGCCTTCACCACCGCCGCCCAGGTGCCCTACCGCCTGCTGGAAAACGTCTCGACCCACGGCGACGCCGCCAGCGCACAAGGCAACCTGCTCATCCAGGGCGACAACCTCGAAGCCCTCAAGGCCCTGCTGCCGTTTTACCGGGGGCAGGTGAAATGCATCTTCATCGACCCGCCCTACAACACCAAAAGCGCCTTCGAGCATTACGACGACAACCTGGAGCACAGCCAGTGGCTCAGCATGATGCTGCCGCGCCTGCAGCTGCTGCGCGACCTGCTCAGTGACGACGGCTCGATCTGGGTGACGATCGACGACAACGAGGGGCATTACCTCAAGGTGCTGATGGATGAGGTGTTTGGGCGGCGGAATTTTGTGGCGAGTTGCGTTTGGCAAAAGCGCTACTCACGAGAAAACCGTGAAGCGATTGGCGATGTGCATGACTACCTTCATGTGTATGCACGAAATCCAGAACGTTTCAAGCGTGAGCGCAATCTGGTACCCATGAACGAGGAACAGGCAAAGGTTTACCGCAACCCCAACAACGACCCACAAGGGCGTTGGCGGCCTGTGCCGATGACGGCACAGGCAGGCCACGCTACGCCAGAACAGTTCTACGAAGTTGTCACACCCAGCGGCAAATCGCATTTCCCCCCAGACGGGCGGTGTTGGGGCATCGCCAGGGCTACCTATGAGCGCTTACTTGCAGAAGGCAGGATTTACTTTGGCAAGAATGGGGATGCACAGCCCAACATCATTCGCTACCTGTCAGAAGTGCCTGGGCTGGCTCCCTGGACATGGTGGCCATCGGAAGAAGTAGGTCACACCGACGAAGCAAAAAAAGAGGCGAACACTCTTTTCGGTGGTGAAACCAGCTTCGGGACCCCGAAGCCAGAACGCCTGATCCAGCGCATCCTCCACATCGCCACCCACCCCAACGACCTCGTCCTCGACAGCTTCCTCGGCTCCGGCACCACGGCCGCAGTCGCCCACAAGATGGGCCGGCGCTGGATCGGCATCGAGATGGGCGAGCACGCTGCCACCCATTGCCTGCCGCGCCTGCAAAAGGTGATTGACGGCGAGCAGGGCGGCATCAGCCAGGCGGTGGGCTGGCAGGGCGGCGGCGGCTTTCGCTTCCAGAGGCTGGGCGCGCCGATTTTTGACGCCGATGGCTGCATCCACCCCGAGGTGCGCTTTGCCACGCTGGCCGCCTTTGTCTGGCAGCAGGAAACCGGCACCGCCTTTGACCCCGCGCGAGCCACGCCGGGCACGTCTCACCTGGGCACGCACTCTGTTTTTGATAGCTATGAGCGCTTGCCAGACGGGCGCCAGGAGCCTATTTCACCTGAAACCCTGCCCCCAGCCGCGCAAACCCCGCCGGCCCAGGGCGAACTCGGCCTGCAGGCGCCCGACGCGCTGCCCCCGCCCGAACCCGTTCCCGCACCGGCCCCCGTGCTGCGCAGCCGCACGGCGTATTACCTGCTGTTCAACGGCATCCTGGGCGACAAGCGCCCGGCCAGCGGCAATGTGCTGACCTCGGCCGTGCTCGATGCGCTGCTGGAGCTGCACGCCACCACGCCCCACCCCGAGACACCGCTGGTGGTGTATGGCGAGGCCTGCCGCCTGGGCGAAGCGCGCCTGGCGCTGGCGCGGGTCACGTTCAAGCACATTCCGTATGACGTGAAGGCACGGTGAGGGATGAACGCATCGGAGTTGCTGGAAAGCCTGAACCTGCTTGACGAAAACGAACGCATTGAGGCCAAGCGAGCGCAGGAGGCGGGCAGGTCGCTGCTGGAAACCATTTGCGCCTTTGCCAATGAGCCGCATCTGGGCGGTGGCTGGCTGCTGCTGGGCGTGGCTCCCGATGAACAGGCGCTGTTTCCCGCGTATGCGGTGGAGGGCGTGCCCCATCCGGACAAGCTCAGCGCCGACTTGGCCAGCCAGTGCGCCACGACGTTCAACATGCCGCTGCGGGTGGAGATCCGCACCGAAACGTTGGCGGGCGAACCGGTCGTGGTGGTTTTCGTGCCCGAGGCCGCCCCGCAGGACAAGCCCATCTACTTCAAGGCCACGGGCTTGCCCAAAGGCGCATTTCGCCGCATTGGCAGCACCGACCAGCGGTGCACCGAAGACGATCTGGAAACGCTGTACCAATCGCGCCAGCGTGAAAGTTTTGATACGGGGCTGGTTTCTGGCGCCGAACTGGATGATCTGGACGACGACGCCATTGCCGACTACCGCCAGGCCCGGGCCGAGGCCAACCCCGATGCCGAGGAACTGCGGTGGACGGACGCAGAACTCTTGCAGGCTTTGAGCGCGGTGCGGCGCGATGCGACAGGCGCATGGAAGCCCACGGTGGCCGGGTTGCTGCTGTTTGGCAAGCCCGTTGCCTTGCGCCGCTGCTTTCCGATGACGCGGGTGGACTACATCCGGGTGCCGGGACGTGAATGGGTGCCGCATCCCGACCGCCGCTTTGACACCGTGGAGCTGCGTGCGCCGCTCTTCACGCTGCTGCGCCGCACCCAGGCCGCGGTGCTGGATGACCTGCCCAAGGGCTTTGGGCTGGAAGAAGGCCAGTTGCAGCGCAGCGACCGGCCCGTGATCCCGCTGCGCGCGCTGCGCGAGGCGCTGGTCAATGCCCTGATGCACCGCAGCTACCGCGTGCAGGCGCCGGTGCAGGTCGTTCGCTACGCCAACCGGCTCGAAATCCGCAACCCTGGCTTTTCGCTCAAGTCGCCGGATCACCTTGGGGAGCCGGGCTCCATGCCGCGCAACCCCCACATCGCCGCCGTGCTGCATGAAACCCGCTTTGCCGAAACCAAGGGCAGCGGCATTCGCGCCATGCGCGAGGCGATGGACAAGGCCGGGCTGGTGCCACCCCTGTTCGAGTCAGACCGGGGCCAGGATCAGTTCAGCACCCTGTTTTTCTTTCACCACTTTCTGGGCGAGGACGACATCCGCTGGCTGGGGCAGTTCAAGGCCCTGCAGCTCAGCGACGAGGAGGCCCGCGCCCTGGTCGTGGCGCGCGAGGCTGGCGCCATCGACAACGCGACCTACCGCGCTTTGAACAAGGTGGACACCCTGACCGCCAGCAACGCCCTGCGGCGATTGCGCGACGCGGGCCTTTTCAACCAGCAGGGCCGGGGCTCGGCGACCTGGTACCAGCCTACGGACAAGCTGGTGGGCGGCGCGCCTGGCGGCTTGTCTGGCAAGCTGGACGCACTATCCAGTAAGCCAGACCTCTTATCCAGTAAGCCAGCCCTCTTATCCAGCATGTCTGAGGGCTTATCCAGTAAGTCGGACGAGGAACGGAATGCGCTGCTGGATGAAATTCCAGGTCAATTGGCGGCGCGCATCGGCAGCATAGGCCGACGCCACCCGCCGGAGCTGGTGCGCGAACTGGTAGTGGAACTTTGCAATGTGCGGGCATGGCGGGCCGAAGAACTGGCCCTATTGCTGAGCCGCAAGCCCGAAACCATCCGACAGGATTACCTGCGCCCGCTGTTGGCGCAAAAGCGCATTGCCATGACGTTGCCGGATACGCCCCATTCCCCGCAGCAGGCCTACCGCAGCCTGCGGGAAGATTTTTCATGACCTATTCCATCACCCTCAAGACCTACCAGCAGGCCGCCCTCGATGCGCTGGCCGCGTTCGCCCGCGCAGCCCGCATCAAGAGCCCGGCGCTGGCCTTTGGCGAACTGGCGGGCCGCCCGTACAACCTTGACGCCTTTGGCCCGCAGGTGCCTTGCGTGTGCCTGCGCATTCCCACGGGTGGCGGCAAAACGGTGTTGGCAGCGCACGCGGTGCCCCTGCTGGCGCGCGAGTGGCAAGGCAGCGATGCGCCGGTGGCCGTGTGGCTGGTGCCCAGCGATGCCATCCGCCAGCAAACGCTCAAGGCCTTGCAGACGCCGGGCCACGCCTACCGCACCGCGCTGACCGATGCCTACGGCGAGGGCTTGCAGGTGTGCACGCTCGACGATGTGGCGCAAATCGCCCCGCCCGACTGGGGGCGCCATGCCGTGGTGGTGGTGGCAACTATCCAGAGCTTTCGCATCGAGGACGCGGGCCAGCGCAATGTGTACAGCTTCTCGGAGGGCTTTGAGCCGCACTTCAAGGGCGCGCCAGAAGGCGCCATGGCCTGCCTGCATGACTTGCCCGACGCGGTGGTGACGGCGCAAGACGCCGCGCAAGATGCCACCGGCGTGCTGGCAGGCTTTGTGGGCCAGCCGCGCTGGAGCCTGGCCAACTGGCTGGCGCTGCACCGCCCCCTGGTCATCGTGGACGAGGCGCACAACACCAAGACGGACAAGAGCTTCACCGCGCTGCAGCGCCTGAACCCCGCGTTCATCCTGGAGCTGACGGCCACGCCGATTGCGGCCAAGACCAATGTGCTTTACCACGTCAGCGCCCAGGAGTTGGCGGCCGAGGACATGATCAAGCTGCCCATCGTGCTGGCCGAGCACCCCGAGGGCTGGCCCGCCGCCGTGTTTGGCGCGGTGCAGACGCAGCGCAAGCTGGAGGCCGAGGCACTGAAGGACGAGGCCGAGGGCCACGGTTATGTGCGGCCCATCGTGCTGTTTCAGGCGCAGAACGTGGGCGACGAAATGCCGCCCGAGAAGCTGCGCGACTATCTGGTCAACGAGCTCAACCTGCCAGACAACCAGATCGTGGTGGCCACGGGCACCCAGCGCGGGCTGGACGACATCGACCTGGCGGCGCGCCATTGCCCGGTGCGCTTTGTGATTACCGTGCAGGCGCTGCGCGAGGGCTGGGACTGCCCGTTTGCCTATGTGCTGTGCAGCCTGCAAAAGCTGACCAGCGCCACGGCGGTGGAGCAGTTGCTGGGCCGGGTGCTGCGCATGCCGCATGCCCGCCGGCGCGGGCGCGAGGCGCTCAACCGCGCCTATGCCCATGTGTGCGCAGCGGAGTTTTCTGCGGCGGCGCACGCGCTGGCAGATCGCCTGATCCAGCACATGGGGTTCGAGGCGCTGGATGTGGCGTCGATGCTGGCGCCGCCTTCGAGCTACCCGCTGTTTGGCGAAGAATATGAACAAAATTCGCCTTTAGCGCCCGCCCCTCAAGCGCTGATAGCTACCAATTTTGAAGCGATTGCGGCCACGCCCGAGCTGCTGGCGGTGCCCGGTGTACAGCAGCAAACCATTGCGGGCGCCGCGCAGGTGGTGGTGGCGGGCCACATCGAGGCCAGCACCGAGGCGCTGATGCTGGCCCAGGTGCGCGGTGCCAAAAAGCAGGAGCAGCTGCGCGAGCAGGTGGCCCAGCACAACGCGCTGGTGGCGGCCAGCGTGGCGCCCGCATCGCGCGGCGTGCCCTTTGCGCCCGTGCCCACCCTGGCCTACCGCACCGACGCACAGGCGCCGCTGTGGCCGCTGGAGCAGGGCGCGGTGCTGGGCACGGTGGAGCTGGACCTGCTCAGCCCCCAGGCCGTGCAGCTGCCCGGTTTTCATGTGGTGCAAGAGTCGAACGTGATCGAGATCGACGTGAAGGACGCACGCGTGACGCTGCGCCCCATCGATGTGCAGCAAATGGCCATGGACTACGGCGCCAGCAGCATCACCGCCGACACGCTGGTGCGCTGGCTGGACCAGTCGCTGCACAAGGCGCTGCACGCGCCGCTGGCGGGCACCACCCAGTCGCAGCGCCGCGCTTTTCTGGCGGCCGTGGTGAATCACCAGCTGCACGCCTGCGGCCTGCCGCTGGTGGTGCTGGCGCAGGCGCGGTTTCAGTTGGCCCGGTGCATCGCGCTGCATGTGGGCGATCTGCGCGACCAGGCGGCCACGCGGCAGTTTCGGCAGCTGGTGTTGCAAAACGGCCAGGCGGGCGCATGGTTGGTCGAGAGCGACTGGGCCCGGCCCCATGTGTTTGAGCCGGGCCGCTACCCGGCACCGGTGGCGTCGCGCTACAGCGGGCGCTACCAGTTCACGCGGCATTACTTTGCCGTGCTGGCCGACCTGAAAGACGGCGGCGAAGAGTTTCAGTGCGCGCAATTGATCGACCGCCACCCCCAGGTCAAGCAATGGGTGCGCAACCTCGACACCGCGCCCTGCGGCTTTGCCCTGCCCACGTCGCGCGGCCGGTTTTTTGCCGACTTTGTGGCCGAGCTGGTCGATGGCCGTGTGGCCTTGCTCGAATACAAGGGGGCGCATTTGCTGAGCGACCCTTATGAAATTGAAAAGAGCCAGGTCGGTGCGCTGTGGGCCCAGGCCAGCGCGGGCAAAGCCGTATTTGGCTGGCTGACCCGGCAGCAAGACGGCAAGAGCCTGGCGCAGCAGCTCGATACGGTGTTGGCATGACACCTGCCACCGCGCCTGGGGCGCCACCCGGCGGCGCCCGCCCCATCGACATCGCCCTGCTCGCCAGCGTGTTCGTGGTGGCGGCCTGCGGACTGCTCTACGAGCTGGCGGCGGGCGCGCTGGCGTCGTATTTGCTGGGCGACTCGGTGCTGCAGTTCAGCACCATCATCGGCACCTATCTGTTTGCCATGGGCGTGGGCTCGTGGCTGTCACGCTATTTCGAGCGGCAGCTGCCGGCGCATTTCCTGCGCATCGAATTGCTGGTGGCGCTGATCGGTGGGGCGCTGCCAGCCACGCTCTTCATCGCCAACGCTTATGCGCCGGGGGCGTTTCGCTTCCTGCTGTATGGCATGGTGCTGGTGGTGGGCACGCTCGTCGGCCTCGAGATTCCGCTGGTCATGCGCATCTTGAAGCGCAACGTGGCGCTGAAAGACCTGGTTTCGCAGGTGCTCACGTTCGACTACCTGGGCGCGCTGGCCGTGTCGCTGGCGTTTCCGCTGCTGCTGGTGCCGCAGCTGGGGCTGATCCGCACGGGGCTGCTGTTTGGCCTGATGAATGCGCTGGTGGCGCTGTGGGCGGTGTGGCTGTTTCGCTGGGAGCTGCGCCGCCTGCGCGCGCATGTGGCGGCCTGCGTGATGGTGTTGGGCTTGCTGCTGGCCGCGCTGGTGGGGGCCGAGCAGATCACCAGCTTTGCCGAAGACAAGTTCTACCAGGACCGCATTGTCTTTACCGCAGCTTCGCCCTACCAGCGCATCGTGGTCACCCAAGGCAAGCAGGGCCACCGGCTGTTCCTCAACGGCAACCTGCAGTTCGCCGAGCGCGATGAATACCGCTACCACGAGGCCCTGGTGCACCCGGCCATGGCGGCGCATGGCGCGCCCAAGAAGGTGGCGGTGCTGGGCGGCGGCGACGGCATGGCGGTGCGCGAGATCCTCAAATACCCCTCTGTCGAATCGGTCACGCTGGTCGAGCTGGACCCGGCCATGACGCGGCTGTTCAGCCAGCATGAAACGCTGACGCGCCTGAACGGCGGGGCGCTGGCCAACCCCAAGGTGCATGTCGTCAACACCGACGCGTTTCAGTGGCTGCAGGACACCGATGACCTTTTCGATGTGATCGTGGTTGACTTCCCCGACCCCACCAATTTTTCCATCGGCAAGCTCTACACCAACAGCTTCTACGCCCTGCTGGAGCAGCGCCTGAGCGCCAGCGGCTATGCCGTGGTGCAGACCACCTCGCCCCTGGTGGCGCGGCAAAGCTTCTGGACCGTGGTGCAGACCATCGAATCGGTGGGTCTGCGCACGGCGCCCTACCACGCCCATGTGCCCAGCTTTGGCGAGTGGGGCTTCGTCATCGCCAGCCGCCGCCCCTGGCGCCTGCCCGAGGCGCTGCCTGCGGGGCTGCAGTTTCTGAGCGCCGGCACGCTGCCCCTGCTGTTTGACTTTCCGCTCGACATGGCGCGCGTGCCCGCCGAGGTGAACCGCCTGTCCAACCAGGCGCTGGTGCACACCTATGAGCGCGAGTGGGGAAAACATTGAGATACCCCCCTGAGCCGCTTCGCGTCTTCCCCGCAGGGGGACAACGCCAGCGCGGCGGGGCGGCCCTTGCGCGGCGTTTGCTGGCTTTGGCCGCGCCAGTTTCTTCGAGCGCGTGCATCATGCGGCCTGAAAGATACTGACGCCATGCAACGCCGCCACTTTCTTGCCACCGCAGCCGCCTCGGCAGCCATGTCCGTGCTGTCGTCGGGCTGCGACCGGGCGCCGCGCACGCTCGAAGGCGGCTTCACTGGCATCGACATGGCGCGCGGCCATGCCCTGCGCGACCTGCTGGCCACGGGCACCCTGCCCGCGCCCGCCGTGGTGCGCCGCGCGCAGGTGGTGATTGCGGGCGGCGGCGTGGCCGGGCTGGCGGCGGCGCGCTCGCTGCGGCTGGCGGGCGTGGATGACTTTGCCCTGCTGGAGCTGGAAGACCAGCCGGGCGGCAACAGCCGCGGCGGCCAGGTCAACGGCATCGCCTGCCCGCTGGGCGCGCATTACCTGCCCGTGCCCGGCGACGACGCGCGCGAGGTGCAAGACCTGCTGGAAGAACTGGGCCTGCGCCAGCGCGTGGCCGGGCGCTGGCAATACGACGAGCGCCACCTGGCCCACAGCCCGCAGGAGCGCCTGTTCTTCGAGGGCGAGTGGCAAGAGGGCCTGCTGCCCGTGCAGGGCGTGGGCGAGGCCACGCTGGCGCAGTACCGGCGCTTTGCCGAGCGGGTGCAGGCGCTGGGCAAGGCCGCGCGCTTCACCATGCCCATGCTCAAGGGTTTGGATGCAAAACGGCCACTAGCGCCCACCCATCAAACGCTAGATGCTATGACTTTTGCTGCATGGCTGGACCAGGAGGGGCTGGATGACCCGCGCCTGCGCTGGTACCTCGACTACTGCTGCCGCGACGACTATGGCGCGGGCACGGCGCGCGTGTCGGCCTGGGCCGGCATCCACTACTTTGCCAGCCGCCACGGCTTTCATGCGCCGGGCGAGGCCGCCGCCGAAGACCGCGAGGGCGTTCTCACCTGGCCCGAGGGCAACGGCTGGCTCACCCAGCGCCTGGCCGCGCCGCTGCACGACGGGGGCCAGTTGCGCACGGGCTGCAGCGTGCTGCGCATCACCGAGGGCCGCCGTGGCGTGCAGGTGGACGCCTTCAACCATGCCACCGACAGCATGGAGCGCTGGCAGGCGCAGCGCTGCATCGTGGCGCTGCCGGTGTTCATGGCGGCGCGTGTGGTGCAGGGCCCGCCCGCCTTTTTGCGCGAGGCCGCGCGGCGCCTGTCGTGGGCGCCGTGGCTGGTGGCCAACATCCACATCGACGCACCGCTGGCCGACCGCCCCGGCGCCGCGCCCGCGTGGGACAACGTGCTCTATGGCGATGCCAACCCGGGTGGCCTGGGCTATGTGGACGCCGGCCACCAGCGCCTGGACCCGCGCGCCGTGCTCGCCGGCCCCACGGTGCTGAGCTACTACCAGGCGCTGGGCGATGTGCCGCAGGGCCGCGAGCAACTGGCCACCCAGCCCTGGACGCACTGGGCCAACGCCACGCTGGCCGCCTTGAGCGTGCCCCACCCCGACCTGCGGCGCCGCGCCACGCGCGTGGACATCACCCGTTACGGTCACGCCATGTCCATTCCCACGCCGGGTGTGCTGGGGTTTTTAAGCCAGATTGGCCTTCAACCCCTGCCAGATAAGCGCAAACAGCTATCAAATGGTGAGCGCGCCGCCTGGCTCCCGACGCCCACCACCGCACGCCTGGCCTTTGCGCACAGCGACTGGTCGGGCTATTCGGTGTTTGAAGAAGCCTTCACGCGCGGGCATGGCGCGGGGCTGGCGGTGGCGCGCTAGCGGCGCCACACAGCGCCAAGGCATTGCACTCCGGAGCAGGTTGGGTGCTTGGCATGGGTTCGCATGCCACGCAGATCTTCCTCAGGGCAGCGCCACGCCGGCCTTGGTGATGACCTTCTGGTGCGAGTAGTCAGCCGCCTTGGGGCGGGCGATGGTGCCCTGGGCGATCACATAGTCCACGAAGCTCTGGGTGTAGAGCAGGTAGGTGTTGACATAGCGGCCTGCGGTGTAGACGGGCTTGAGCGTGGCATAACCATCCCCACCCGCAGCCACGAAGTCGTTGGTGACCAGCACGTAGGTCTTGGCAGGGTCGATGGCGGCCCAGGCGCCCGTGGTCTTGTTGCGCACCTGCACGTTGCTGAAGCGCTGGCCCTTGGCTTTGCTCATGTCCAGGTCCCAGCGCAGGCCTGCGGCGTAGGGGTGCGCACCGTCCGACGGCACGGCCGCGTCCAGATGGGCGGCCACGCCGTCTTCCAAGGCGGCAATCACTTCCGAACCCTTGAGGTCCATCTCAACCAGTACGTTGGTGAACGGCAGCAGCGTGAACGCCGTGTTCATGCTGAGCGAGCCAGCAGCAATCGGCGTGCGCACGCCACCGGCGTTTTGCAGCGCAAAGTCTGCGCGCTTGCTGGCGCGCAGGAAGGCTTCGGCCACCACCTGGGCGGCGTCGCTGCCGCGCGCCAGGGTGTTGGCGGTTTCGCAGCCTGCCACACCGGTGTTGCGGCTATTGGAGCCACCGGGCACGCGCATCAGGCACAGGGCTTCGCTGGCCGTGCCGATG
Source organism: Acidovorax carolinensis (assembly GCF_002157145.1). Taxonomy (NCBI): domain Bacteria; kingdom Pseudomonadati; phylum Pseudomonadota; class Betaproteobacteria; order Burkholderiales; family Comamonadaceae; genus Acidovorax; species Acidovorax carolinensis. The sequence goes on along the minus strand of NZ_CP021361.1, from coordinate 4,049,512 downwards.
GTGATGGCCTTCTGGGCCGTGACCTGGGATGCGTAGCCGGATAGTGTCTGGGTGGCTGCGGCGTCGGGCGTCACGACCTTCACATTGGCATGGGAGGCCAGCTTGGTGACCAGTGCGGCGCGGTCGGCGTCGGCCAGGGGCTGCCACGCGCCCGCGCTGTCCTTGCGCTTGAAGCTGTCGCCAATCACCAGCTGGGTCTTGCCTGCGCAACTGGCTACGCTGCCTTGCGCATTGAACTTCACGTTCATGAGCCCGTAGGCCTTGGCGTATTCCCAGGCCTGGCCGATACATACGGTCTCGCCCGATTTGTTCTTGACCACCGTGGGGTAGGTTCCGGTGGCGGAAGCAACCCCGACCGCCTTGAAGTCGCCCAGCAGGGTGTGCGAGTCGCCACCGATGACCACGTCCACATCGGTAAGTTGCGCGGCGATCTGCTTGTCGTTGTCGTAGCCCAGGTGCGACATCAGCACGATGTGGCGCACGCCCTTGGCCTTGAGATCGTCGATGGCCTTCTGTGCCGCCTTCGCCTCGTCCTGGAACTGGGTGGTGGCCAGCGGGCGCGAAGAGTTCATCGTCTTGGCAGCAATGGTCACGCCCACGATGCCCACGTCCACGCCGTCGATCTTCTTGATGGTGTAGGGCTGCAGGTAGGCGGGGGCGCCGGCCGGGGCCAGCGGCGTGCCGGTCTGCGGCACGATGTTGGCCGACAGTGTGGGCGTCTTGCAGTTGCCGCCGTTGGCCGGGTCGGCCAGTGCATCGAGAAAGCCCTTGAACACGCCATCGCCGTCGTCGAATTCGTGGTTGCCGGGAATGAAGGCGTCAAAGCAAATGCTGTTCATCATCTGCGCATCGGCCTTGCCCTTGAAGAAGGTGTAGTACAGCGAGCCCGTGATGGCGTCGCCCGCATGCAGCTTGAGCAGGTTGGGCGTGCCGGCAAGCGACTTGAACACCGCCGTCTGGCGCGCAAAGCCGCCCAGTTCGACCTGTGTGGCCACGCCGTCGAGCGTCAGCTCGGTGGCGGCAAAGGCATCGAGCTGCGAGTGGTGGTCGTTGATGTGGGCGATGTTCAGCTCGATGGTCTTGAAACTGGGTGCATCGTCACTGCCGCCGCAGGCCGCCAGGCCCAGGGTGAGTGCGCCCATCAGGGCCAGGGCCAGCGGACGGCGGGGCGTGGAGAACGGAGCGTGCAGGTGCATGGGGGCCTTCGGTAATGTGACGACTTGAAACAACAAGGGCGCAGTGTTTTGTCATTGCGTGACGGCCGTGTGACGACACGCAATAGTCCCTGCGATACCGTGCGCACAACGCTTCGTTGGTCCACTTTGAACAGGGCGCAAGTCAGTCATCAGCGCGTCATGGCCGGTGGTTACCTTTGCGGCATTGTTCTGTTTTCCGAATGCTGTTTGCCATGCCGATCCTCTCTCTCCCGCCCGTGAATGCCACCATTGCTGCCGTGCTGACCGTGACCGCCAGCGCCTGGGGCCTGCCAGCCTCCGCACAGGCCGCGCAGGCCGTCTGACCGCCCGCGCGCCGAGCGCGCGTCGCAAGCCAACCAGGTGTTGGCTCCCCTTGCCCGACAATCCGGTGCTTGCTTTTTGTCTGCAGCCACCGTGTTGACCCCCCCTGTTTCCCGAAAGTCCCCTGTCCGTCTGCGTGCCCTTGTGCACCACGACCTCGCGGACCTTCTTGCCGTGCAGCTCGCCTGCTATGGGCCGGGCTTCGTCGAGAGCGCCGAGGTGTTTGCGCGCCGCCTGACCAGCCCGGCCAACTGCTCGCTGGTGCTGGAGCGCGATGGAAAAATCTGCGCCTATCTGGCCGCCTACCGCTCCGCACTGGGCAAGGTGACGCCTCTGCACGGTGATTTCGAGCCCGTGCCGCAGGCCGACACGCTGTACCTGCATGACATGGCGGTGTTGTCCGCCTTTGCCGGGCAGGGCATGGCGCAGGCACTGCTGCAGTCGCTGTGGGACGAGGCGGCGGTGCAGGGACTGCGGCACACGGCGCTGGTTTCGGTGCAGGGCTCACAAACCTATTGGGAGCGGCATGGCTATGCCCCCAGGCCGCTGGGCGATGCCGCGCAGCGCGAGCGCCTGGCCACCTATGGCGCGGGCGCGGTGTACATGGCGCGCGCCATGGCGGCGGCAACAGCTTGGCCCTCCACGCGCTGACGGCATGGCCCAGCCGGGCGCCTGCTGGGCCCCCCCGCAGGACACGCAGGCGGGCGCGGGCGCCTTCTGCAGAACTGCCCCCCGGCCTGTCAAGGCGGCGTCATGTAGCGTTCACGGGCAAGTCACGCGGCCCATGCATCGTTGCGGCTTCATCCACCCTGATCGCCACCATGCTCCGTCTCTCCCGCCTTGCAGCCTGCGCCGCCCTGCTGTGCGCCGCGTCCACCTCTGCCCTGGCCCAGCAGGCCTACCCCGCCACTCTGGCCGGACACGCAGTGCTGCCCGCCCTCACGCTGATCTCCGCCCCCAAGGATGCGCCTGCAGACCTGCAGACCAGTGGCAAGTTCACCACCGGCAGCCGCGTCGAAAAGCTCGCCAGCGTGGAAGGCAAGTCGGTTGGTCGCCCCACGGGCATTTCGGTGCCGTTCAAGGGCCAGCCGGTGCAGGGGCACTCGGGCATCAAGCGCATGGCCGATGGCTCGTATTGGGTTCTGACCGACAACGGCGCTGGCTCCAAGGCCAACTCGCCCGACTTCATGCTGCACCTGAGCCACTACAAGGTGGACTTTCAAAGCGGCAAATTCAACCGCCTGAAAACCCTGTTCCTGCACGACCCCGACAAGAAGCTGCCGTTTCGCATCACCCAGGAAGGCACCAAGCAGCGCTACCTGACCGGCGCAGACCTGGACCCCGAGAGCTTCCAGTTCGCCGGTGGCGCGCTGTGGATCGGCGAAGAATTTGGCCCTTTCCTGATCAAGGCCGACCTGCGCGGCAAGGTGCTGGCTGTGTTCGAAACCCAGGTGGATGGCAAGGTGGTGCGCTCGCCCGACGCGCCTGGTGTGCTCATGCCCGGCGCCCCTGATGCCAAGCCCACGGCGTTCGAGGTCAAGCGTTCCAAGGGATTTGAGGCCATGGCCGCCTCCAAGGACGGCAGCAAGCTCTATGCACTGCTCGAAGGCGCGCTGTGGAACGAAGAGGCCAAGGCCTATGAAAACGTGAGTGGCAAGCAATACCTGCGCGTGCTGGAGTTCGACGTGAAGTCCGAGCAATGGACGGGCCGCCACTGGAAGTACGTGATGGAAGGCAACCACCACGCGATTGGCGACTTCAACATGATCGACGCCACCACGGGCCTGATCATCGAGCGCGACAATGGCGAAGGCACTGCCGACAAGGCCTGCCCGGCAGACCAAAAGCGCACCGACTGCTTCCATGATCTGCCCAAGTTCAAGCGCGTGTACAAGGTGGAAATGAGCGACGCGAACGTGGGCGGCGAGATCCGCAAGATCGGCTTCATCGACCTCATGGCCATCCAGGACCCGCAGAAGATTGCCAAGAAGCCCTTGACCAACGGCGTGCTGACTTTCCCGTTCTTCACCATCGAAAACGTGGATGTGGTGGACGGCACCCACATCGTGGTGGGCAACGACAACAACCTGCCGTTCAGCAGCAGCCGCGACCCGAACAAGGCCGACGACAACGAGCTGGTGCTGCTGGAAGTCGGCGAGCTGCTGCGCGCAAGGTAGGGTGACACCCCCCTGAGACGCTTCGCGTCTTCCCCCCGCTCTTGCGCTGCGCGCGGGCAGGGGGACGCAGCCCTCGCTGCGGGGCGGCCCTTGCTCGGCTGCCCTGGCCTGGGCTGCGCCAGTTTTGGGCGCCCTGAGCTGGTACGACACACATGAAAGCAGGACGCATGCAGGTTTCAACCCCAGGGTGACCTGTGAAGGCGGCCAGTGGCAAAATTCCCGACTCCCATTCCAACGCACCCGGAAAGCCGCGCCACCATGTTCACAGGCATCGTCCAAGCCACGGCAGGCATTGCCGCCATACACGACCGCGCAGGGCTGCGCACCTTCACGCTCGACTTCCCCGAAGGCTTCTGCCAGGACCTGGCCATTGGCGCCAGCGTCGCCACCGACGGCGTGTGCCTCACGGTGACGGAAATCCTCTCGCCCACGCAGGCCAACTTCGACGTGATGCTGCAAAGCCTGAACATCACCACGCTGGGCAGCTACCAGCAGGGCGACCGCGTGAACGTGGAACGCGCTGCCAAGGATGGCGCCGAGATCGGCGGGCACCCGCTGTCGGGCCATGTCGATTTCACCGGCACGCTCATCGAGCGCCGGGAGTTCGACAACAACCTGGTGTGGCGCGTGGCCGTGCCGCCCGACTTTCGCAAATACGTTTTCGCCAAGGGCTACATCGCCATCCACGGCGCCAGCCTCACGGTGGCGGAAGTGAACCGGGCCGAGGGCTGGTTCGAGGTCTGGCTGATCCCCGAAACCCGCCGTGCCACCGTGTTTGAAAACAAGCTGGTGGGTGACCGCCTGAATATCGAGATCGAGCGCAGCACCCAGGTGGTGGTGGACACCGTGCGCGAGGCGGTGCACGAGAGCCTGGGCCGCCTGCAGCCGGTGCTGGAGGCTCTGCTCCAGGAAAAGGGACTGTCGCTCGACGACTTCGTGCAGGCGCCCGTGGTGCCGCACTGAACGGCGCTCAAGAAGCGTCCCGTGGCGGCTCCAAAGCGCCTTTGCGGGCCCCATCAGGCGCCTGTCACGGCCCATGGTCATAATGCGCGCCATGCCAAACCGCTGGAAACCCAATGTCACCGTGGCCGCCATCATCGAACGCGATGGTCGCTTCCTGTTGGTCGAAGAAGACACGGCCGATGGCCTCAAGCTCAACAACCCGGCCGGTCACCTGGACCCGGGCGAGTCACCCATCGAGGCCTGCGTGCGCGAGGTGCTGGAGGAAACGGCGCACGATTTCACACCCGTGGCCCTGGTGGGCGTGTACCTCAACCGCTTTACGCGCACGCGCACGGGCGACGACATCACCTACTTGCGGTTTGCCTTTGCCGGCACGGTGGGCACGCACCACGAATGGCGCGCGCTCGACGAAGGCATTGTGCGCACCGTGTGGATGACGCTGGATGAGTTGCATGCCAGCGCAGGCCGCCACCGCAGCCCGCTGGTGTTGCAGAGCATCCAGGACTACCTGGCCGGGCAGCGTGCGCCGCTGGCACTGATCCACACCGACGCGAGCGTGCTGCAAAACGCAGCGGCCCTCTGACGGGGCCGCATGGTTTGAGCGAGGCACCTGTGGCCTCGTCGGGGTGCCGTGCCGAAATCAGTCCGCCGTGAGCTTGCGCTCCTTGATGATGGCGGCCCACTGGGTCGATTCCTTCTTCATGAAGGCCGTGAATTCGGCGCGCGTGGTGGGCTGCGGCGTGAGGCCGTGCTTGAGCAAGGCTTCCTTCACGCCCGGGTCATTTAGCACCTTCACGATCTCCTTGTTCCAGCGGTCCAGCAGCGGCGCTGGGGTCTTGCCGGGCGCCACGAAGGCATACCAGTTCAGCGCCTCGAACCCCGGAAAGCCCGACTCGGCCACCGTGGGGATGTTGGGCAGGTAGGCCGGGCGCGTCAGGCCCGTGGTGGCCAGCGGAATCAGCTTGCCGGTTTCCACATGCGGCATGGCGGTGGGCGGCGCGGCAAAGTAGGAGGCAATGCGTTCGCCCAGCAGGTCCTGCAGCGCGGGCGCGCCGCCCTTGTAGGGCACATGCACCATGTCGATGCCGGCGCGCTGGTTGAACAACTCCCCCGCCAGGTGCGATGCCGAGCCCGCGCCGGTGGAGGCAAAGTCCACGCTGCCGGGTTTCTTTTTGGACAGCTGAACGAACTCGGCCAGCGTCTTCACGCCCGTGCCCTTGTGCACCACCAGCACGTTGGGAAAGTTCACGCCGCCCGAGATGGGCGCCAGGTCCTTGAAGGGGTCGTAGCTGAGCTTCATCAGATGCGGGGCAATGGTCAGCGGGCCGACCGAGCCGAACAGCAGCACCGAGCCATCGGGTGCGGCATTGGCGACAAACTGGTGGGCAATGTTGCCGCCCGCGCCGCCCTTGTTGTCCACCACCACCGACTGGCCGATGTTCTCGCCCAGCTTTTTGGCGATCAGGCGCGCGGCTGCGTCGGCAGCGCCGCCCGCGGCAAAGCCCACCACCAGCGTGACGGGTTTCTTGGGCGGAAATTCCTGGGCGGCGGCCGTGCCGGCCAGCAGCAGGGACGAGGCAGCGAGCGCGGTGGCGCGCAGCAGTTGGCGTTTGTTCATGGGGTCTCCTCGGGGTGTTGTGGGTGATGGGTGGCGTGGGATCGTGGTGCGCTCAGTCCGCACCCAGCCCGATGGGGTTGGGCTGGCGTTTTTCCACCGCGTGGCGCAACAGCGCCGCAGTGCGGAAGATGCCGTGGGCAAACTTGCCGTAGGGCAGCGTGGCAAACAGTGCCATCACCGCGCCCAGGTGCAGGCACAGCAACAGCGCCAAGGCGGGCGTGTCACGGCCCAGCCACAGCGCCAGGCCACTGGTGGCGGTGAGGAACAGCAGGGCAATGAAGCCGCGGTCCATGGGTTTTTGCGCGGCATCGCCATGCAGCGGGTGGCGGCGCAGGTTCAGCCGCCACAGGCCGGCCGTACCCAGCGCCAGGCTGACGCCGCCCACCACGCCCAGCAGTTTGGGCAGGCTGGGCAGGTCGTAGGGCGCGGCCCAGCCGAAGGCATAGTGGTACACCGTGGCCACGCTGGTGGCTGCAAAGCACAGCATGAAACCGTAGAACGTGAGGTGGTGAAAGCGCCGGCGCGACAGGGTGTAGGCATCGTCCTCGTTGTGGCAGCCGTCGCCATGGCCGCCGTCCAGGTATTTGAGGCGCAGCACCGCATCGGTGGCCTCGGCAGCGGCCGGTGTGGACAGCGGCGCGCCGCTGGTGGCGGGTGTCACGTCGCGCCAGAAGCGGCGCACGCCCAGCGCCAGCGCCAGCGTGGCAAACAGGAACACCGGCGCAAACAAGCCCACCAGCAGGTTGTGCGGGAAGATGCCGTAAAAGCCGCCCACCGGCGTGCTCCACAGCGCGGCCGGGCCCTGGCCGTGCAGCACCACGGCCAGCACCAGGAACAGCGCCAGCCCTGCGGCCAGCGCCAGCGACAGCGTGAGCCCCTGGCGCTGGTAGAGCTGGCCCAGCGCCGGTGGCCAGGCGTAATCGGCATAGGTCTGCCCGCGCACCTGGGCCATGGCCTGGGGCACGTTCACCGCAAACTCGTGCGGCGGTGCGTATTGGCAGGCGTGCAGGCAGGCGCCGCAGTTGTGGCACAGGTTGGCCAGGAAGTGGATATCGGCCTTGCCAAATTCGAGCCGGCGCGTCATGGCCGGGAACACGGCGCAAAAGCCTTCGCAGTAGCGGCAGGCATTGCAGATCTGCATTTGGCGTGCCACCTCGGTTTCAGGGGCCGACAGCACGATATCGCCGTTCGCCAGCGCCCGGGCGTCGCGCGTCAGGGCTTCAAGCGACTGCATGGTTTGCTCCTTGTTTTGTAGCTTCTTGCGCTTGGCGAGCAGGCGCTGGAGGCCGTTTTGATGCCAAAGCTGCGTTCGTGCCGGCGATGCGGCCAAATGCTGTGCCAATGCTCATGCCCACCCCCGCCGTGTAGCCCTTGCCCAGTACGTTGCCGGCCATCATTTCGCCGGCCACAAACAGGTTGTCGCTGGGCTGGTTGTTGAAGCGCACGGCGGCGGTGTCGTCGGTGTGCAGGCCCAGATACGTGAAGGTCACGCCGGGCTTGAGCGCATAGCCATAGAACGGCGCGGTGTCGATGGTCCGCGCCCAGTGCGTCTTGGCGGGTGTGACGCCTTCGGTGTGGCAATCATCCAGCGCGGTGTGGTCAAAGTGGCCTACGCGGCAGGCAGCGTTGTAGCTGTCGAGCGTACGCATGAAAGTGTCCACTGGCAGGCCGAGCTTTTGCGCCAGCTCGGGCAGGCTGTCGGCCTTGACGCCCGGAAACACCGGCGGCATGAAGCGGCCGATGGCCTTGCTGTCGATGATCGAATAGCCAATCTGCCCCGGCTGCTGCGCCACCAGGCGCCCCCAGATGGCGTAGCGCTTGGGCCAGAAGTCTTCGCCCTCGTCATAAAAGCGCTCGGCCTCGCGGTTGACCACCACGCCCAGCGACACGCAGTCGATGCGCGTGCAGATTCCGCCGTCGTACAGCGGGGCACGCGCGTCAATGGCCACCATGTGCGCCTGCGTCGGGTCGCCAATGCGGTCGGCGCCGTGGTCTTCGAGCAAATGGCGCAGCAGTACGCCCTTGTTGAAGGCCGTGCCGCGGATCAGGAAGTTGTCGGCCGGCCATTCGCCGCGCTCGTTCTGGCCCCAGGCCTCGCGCAGCCATTCGCGGTTCGATTCAAAGCCCCCGGCGGCCAGCACGCAGGCTTTGGCGGTGATGCGCTCGGGTTTGCCGTTGACGGTGCAATGCGCGGCAATGAAGCGGCCGTTCTCGATCTCAATGCGGTCCACCGGCGCTTCATAGCGGATCTGCACGCCCAGCTTTTCCGCACTGCGGTAGTAGGCATTGACCAGCGCCTTGCCGCCGCCCATGAAGAACGCATTGGTGCGCGCCACATGCAGCGCGCCCGAGAGCGGCGGCTGGAAGTGCACACCGTGGCTGCGCATCCAGTCGCGGCAGTTGCTGGAAGCGCGGATGACGAGGCGCGCCAGGTGTTCATTGGTCAGGCCGCCCGTCACCTTGAGCAGATCCTGCCAATATTCCTCTTCGGGGTAGGCCTCGACCAGCACGTCCTGCGGCGCATCGTGCATGCAGCGCAGGTTGCGCGTGTGGCCGGAGTTGCCGCCGCGCCACTCGCGCGGAGCCGATTCGAGCAGCAGCACGCTGGCGCCGGCCTCGCGGGCCATCAGCGCGGCGCACAGGGCGGCGTTGCCGCCGCCAATCACGAGCACGTCAGGCGTCATGGGCAGTTCTCTTCATTCATGGGGTTAAGGATGACCTGCATAGCTCCCTGCGGCCGTTGGTAGCGCGGCCTCGGGCGGTCCACTGCGTTGCTCTTCTTGACAATAGCCGAGCTATTGGCCGCAAAAAGGCGCCTTGTGGCCCATCCCGATCCGCACTAGCACCGACTCGCGGGGGTTATGCAGTTCATCCTTGAATGTAGAAAGAATGCCCCCGCTTGCGCAGGGGTTGCCCGGCATGACCCCATCACGAATCGTGATGGGCTGACTCCCGGTAAGACCAGCCCCTCGGGGTCAGACCAGCGTGGCTCCCACCCACCGGCCCGACTGCACCAGCTCGCGCACGCAGTCGCCCAGCACCACGCGCGCCGCCAGCGCGGCGGGCGAGAGCTCGTCGTCCGACAGGCTGCACAGCGCGGCGGGCCGGTAGGCCGGGCCATCCTCGATTTCGGTCAGCACAAAGCGCTGCGCCGCATCGGGGTAGCGGCCCACGGCGGCCCAGGGCTGGATAGTGCTGCCCAGCCCCATGTCCACCGCATCCATCAGCAGCGCCAGCGAATCGATCTCCATGGCCATGCGCGGCGTCACGCGGGCCTGGGCAAAGGCGGCATCCAGCCGGCTGCGCAGGCCATGCGGCCCGGTGGGCAGGATCAGCGGCTCATCACCCAACTGCGCCAGCGCCACCTTGCCTGTCGGCAGCGGCAGGGGCTGCGGGGCGGGGTGGTGGGCTGAGCGGATCAAAAAAAGGCGCTCCTCCAGCAACGGCAGCACGCTCCAGCGGCGCGCCGGCTGCGTGTCGAACAACACGGCTAGGTCGAGCTGGCGCGCGTTGAGCATGGTCGAGAGGTGGCCCGAGAGGCTGCCCACCATATGCAGCCGCACATCGGGGTAGCGCTCGTGCATGGCGCGCATCAGCGGCACGCCCAGCACCGACGCGGTGGTGGGCGACAGGCCCACGCTCACGCTGCCCGTTAGGCGCGCCTGCTGCGCCGCGCGCGCGGCCTGGTCGGCATGGCGCAGCGCCAGTTGCGCCTCGCGGAAAAAGGCCAGCCCGGCCTCGGTGGGCACGGCGCCCTTGGCGGTGCGCTGCAGCAGCCGGGTGCTGAGCTCCCCCTCCAGGCGACTGATCTGCTGGCTCAGGGCCGACTGCACCATGTTCAGGTCGAGCGCGGCGCGGCCCATGGAGCCGAGTTCGACGATGCGGACGAAGTAGCGGAGTTGGCGCAGTTCCATGGGAATCCTTTTTTTGACGGCAGTGCTACATCCCGCGTAACACACTGAACTCTCGGAACAGTCGCGCGGGCAACGGATTGCGCAATCGCCAGACGATGCTCATGGGTCGATCGCCCTCGGCCGACTCCAGCGCCACGGGGCCGCAGGCGCGGTAGGCCTCACCCTTGCGCGGCCGCACGAAAAGTTGGAATTGCCAGCCATTGGTCGCGCTTTCGAGGTAGCGGCGGCCACCTGGTGTGTCCGGGCCTGCGCTGTTCTGACTTTGCCAATGGAAACGCTCGGCGCTGATCGCGTAGTCGTGGTACGCGATGCGGTCGTGGTAACCCTCGCTCTTGTCGAGCGTGACGAACAACAGTTCGGTTTTGCGGTTGAGCAGCGACAAGGTGCCAGCTTGAAACGGCACACGTCGCGACGCTGTCAGCCAGCCCACTGCGGTGAGTATTTCGCGCACGCCATAAGCGGCGTGCAGGCACAGGGGCGTGTCTTCGAGACCGGGCACGGGATGCGCGCCCAAAGTGCTGCGGGCCTGCAGCAGTGCAGATAACTCCACTAGCTCGGCCGCAATGGCGGGATGGCGCGCCATGCGCTCCATGAAGGCATCGTGCCCGGCGGCCTGGTCATGGCGCCCATCAATCTGGTACGCCAGCATTTGCACACCCAAGGCTTGCTCTGCATTGAGCGCCAGTGAGGGGTCTTGGCGCGCACCGACAGCGGTCATCACGTCGAGCCGGCGCGGATCATCCACATGCAGCAGGTCACCAAAGCGGCGGCTGAAGTAGTCCTCCTCCGGGCCGGGTTCGGCAACCATCAATCCCGCGTCGCGTTGCAGTGCCGTCCAGCCGCTGCGGCCTTGGCCAATGCTGGCGCGGTAGATGTCTTCCAGCTCCAGCGACTGGTCGTGCAGAAAATCGGCCAACTTCACAGCGGAGCGGCCACGCAGTGCTGCGTAGGTCTGTAGCTCAGTTTTCAGGCGACGCCAGTTCTGCGCTATCAGGGCCCGCAGGCCTTGTAAAACCTGCTCTCGCGTCTGGCGTTGCAGGTGAATGTGACAGCCGGGCGGCAAGCTGCCAAAGCCGTTCTCCACACCGTCCGTCAGCTCACGGCGCGACAAGCCGGTCAGGCTCGACAGCAAACGGTCAAACCGAAACTCGGTCCGGTGCTGGCCGACAAAGTCGAGCACAAGACAGCTTTCCTTGCCGGGCGCCAAACGCAGGCCGCGGCCCACCTGCTGCTGGAAAAGCACCGGGCTTTGCGTGGGCCGCAGCAACAACAGCGTGTCCACCATCGGCAGGTCGATGCCTTCGTTGTAGAGATCGACCGTGACCAGCGCGCACAGCTCGCCTTGCGCCAAGCGTTGAGGCGCGCGGCGCCGCTCTTCGCTCGGCGTCGTACCGACCACACAGGCAGCGGGCAGACCCGCGCGATTGAGCCAGTCCGTCATGAACTCGGCGTGCGCCACCGACACACAGAAAACAATGGCCCGCGACCGCTTGGCATCGGACGCCAAGCGGCGCCATTCGTTGATGACCAGCCGGGCGCGAATGTCGTTGCCTGTGACCAGGTTATCCACCGCCTCCCTCTCTCCCGGTCGGTCCCAAGGCACTTCCGAGAAGTCGGTGGTGTCGTCGCAGGCGTAGTACTCAAACGGCGCCAGCAGCTGCAGGTCCAGCGCATGCCACAGCCGCAGCTCAACCGCCGGGCTGCCGTCGGGCCGTGCATCGAAATACTGCGCGATGGGTTGGCCGTCGCTGCGCTCGGGCGTTGCCGTCAGCCCAAGCAACACGCTGGGCCGAACAGCTTTGGCAAAAGCGTCAAACCGGTCGGCCGCCAGACGGTGGCATTCATCGATCACGACCGTGTGCCAGTGGTCGGCACCCACACTGGCCACAAGATCGCGACTGGTCAGGCTGTCGATGGTGGAAAACAGATGGTCCCAGCGCTCGGGTTGGTGGCTGCCGGTGAGCAGCTCACCGAAATCGGGGGCACGCAGCACCTCGCGGTAGGTGCGCAGGGCCTGGCGCAGGATTTCCTCGCGGTGGGCCACAAACAGAAGGCGCGGGCGCCCGCCTTCGCTGCGGCAGGTGATGCGGTAGTCGAACGCGGCCACCATCGTCTTGCCCGTGCCGGTAGCCGCCACCAAGAGGTTTCGGCTACGGCCATGGGCGCGCTCGGTGGCCAACTGCTCCAGCATCTCCTGCTGATAGGTCTTGGGCTGGAGATCAAAGAAACTGATCGCGGCCGCAGGCTCACCGCCAAACGATTCGCGGCCCAGCGCCGCTGCCAGGGCCTGCCGGTGTTCAACGTTGTCCGGGTCGTAGCGCTGAAACTCGCTGTCGGCCCACAGCGTCTCGAAATGGGCCACGGCACGGGCAAACAGGGCCTCTTGCGCGCGCTGGGTCAGCTTGACGGTCCACTCCAGACCGCCGGTCAGCGCGGCGCCCGACAGGTTGGCGCTGCCCACATACGCCGAACCGAAGCCTGTCTTGCGCTGGAACAGCCAGGCCTTGGCATGCAGACGGGTGCGCCGGCCATCGAGCGAGACGCGCACTTCGCACCCAGGCAGGCGCGCCAGCTCGTCCAGCGCACGCGCCTCGGTCGCGCCGGTGTAGGTGGTGGTGAGGATGCGCAGGCGGGTCTTGGGTTGCGTTGGTGCCTTTTGTTGAGCACCCATGGCCGTGATCTGCTGTAGCACATCCTGCAGCTTGCGGACGCCAGACACGGTGATGAAGCTGACCAGGATGTCCACTTGGTCGCTGGATGCCAATTCACGGCGAATTTCCTGCAGCAACGAAGGTGAGCCTTTTCCGGCGGTAAAGAGCCAGGGCACCGCCAGTCCAATTTCCGGCGACGCCGGAAACTGTTGATCACGCCGGACTGCCCTGAGGACCCGCAACGGAGACGCAACCAAATCAATGACATCCGCAGATGCACCGGTGACCACCGCGCCATCTCCACCGGCCAGCCGCTGGCGCAGCATGACCAGCAGTCCATTGACCAGTTCCAGTTGCGCTTTGACTTTGTCGGCACCTTCACCGGACATGTCGTCGAGGAGGGTCGCGAGTTGCCGTGCAATGGCGTCGGTCAGAAACTCGGCCGCTCCACCCTTCAACTCCGACACATCGGCCCGAGACGGGTCCAGCACAGCGAGAGATCGGGCCACGCCCTCGGTCAACAACAGGTCGTACAGACCATCGGGCAATGCCATCGTCGTCCTTGGTATGAGTTCGGTGGCCTTGATTGTCCTGGCAAGGCACATGACCGAAGAAAGCCTGAGGGATGAATTTCAGCGGCTGGTTCTGCCTGCCGCCGCTGGCTCCTGCGCAAACATGGGCGGAAATCTGTTGCTAATTTTTGATTAAAACAGCCTTCAACCTATATTCATAAAGCGCCAATAGCTACTATATTAATAGCACACCACGGTTGTATGGCGATAGCCGGATAATCCTGCGCATGAAAAAGCAACGCGTCGTGGTGGGCCTGAGCGGCGGGGTCGATTCCGCCGTCACCGCCCACCTTCTCAAGCAACAAGGCCACGAGGTGGTCGGCATCTTCATGAAGAACTGGGAAGATGACGACGACAGCGAATACTGCTCGTCCAACATCGACTTCGTGGACGCTGCCGCCGTGGCCGACGTGATTGGCATCGAGATCGAACATGTCAACTTCGCGGCCGACTACAAAGACCGGGTGTTTGCCGAGTTCCTGCGCGAGTACCAGGCCGGCCGCACACCCAACCCCGATGTGCTGTGCAACGCCGAGATCAAGTTCAAGGCCTTCCTGGACCACGCCATGCGCCTGGGTGCCGAGAAGATCGCCACGGGGCACTACGCGCGCGTGCGGCAGAACCCGGCATCGGGCCTGTTCGAGCTGCTCAAGGGGCTGGACCCGTCCAAGGACCAAAGCTACTTTTTGCACCGACTGAACCAGGCGCAGCTGTCCAAAACGCTGTTCCCCGTGGGCGAGCTGCAAAAGACCGAGGTGCGCCGCATTGCCGAGGAAATTGGCCTGCCCAATGCCAAGAAGAAGGATTCGACCGGCATCTGCTTTATTGGCGAGAGGCCGTTTCGCGAGTTTTTGAACCGCTACATCAGCCATGCACCGGGCCCCATCCAGGACGACCGGGGGCGCACGCTGGGCAAGCATGTGGGCCTGAGTTTTTACACGCTGGGCCAGCGCCAGGGCCTGGGCATTGGCGGCGTGAAGGCCAAGGGCGCCGAGCTGAAGGCGGCCCTGGACCGGGGCCAGCGCGGCGTGGGTGAGCACGCGCCCTGGTTTGTGGCGCGCAAGGATATGGAAAAAAACGTGCTGCGCGTGGTGCAGGGCCACGACCACCCCTGGCTGCTGTCACACCACCTCGATGCGCAGGATGCCAGCTGGTGCGCCGGCCATGCGCCCGCGCCCGGCGCCTATGCCGCCAAGACGCGCTACCGCCAGCAGGATGCGCCCTGCACGCTGGCGCAGACCACTGAGCAGGGTTTTCAGCTGGATTTTTCCGATGCGCAATGGGCCGTGACACCGGGGCAAAGCGCCGTGCTGTACGACGGCGATGTCTGCCTGGGCGGCGGCGTGATTGCGGGCATGGTGTGATGCCAGGCGCCACCTCAGTGTCTGCCGACGCAGGGGACTGCGGTGGCGGCGCTGTGTTGGCGCCCTTGGAGGGACAGGGCGCAGGCCTGCGCCGGCGCAGCCTGGCCGGGGCCGGTCTGCTGTGGCCGCTGCTGGCGGCAGCGGCGCCCCGCGCTGCACCGCAGGCGGCGCTGCCCTGTCCCGCCTGGCCGCTGTGGCAGGCCTTTGTGCAGCGCTTTGTCCAGGCCGATGGGCGGGTGATCGATGACCAGCACCAGACGCGCTACACCACGTCCGAGGGCCAGGCCTACGCCTTGTTTTTTTGCCTGGTGGCTAACGAGCGCGGTCGCTTTGATACCTTGCTGCGCTGGACCGAGCGCCACCTGGCGGACGGCGACCTGACGGCCCGCCTGCCGGGCTGGCGCTGGGGCCGGCATGACAGCGGCGAGTGGTCTTTGGTGGATGCCAATGCCGCCTCGGATGCCGACCTGTGGCTGGCCTATACCTTGTTCGAGGCAGCCCGGCTGTGGGACATGCCCAGTTACGGGCTGCTGGCGCAGGCGCTGCTCGCGCGCATCGAGGCCACTGAGCTGGTGCGTCTGCCCGGCCTGGGCTGGATGCTGCTGCCGGGCCCGCTGGGCTTTCAGACCGACGCGGCGCGCTGGCGTTTCAACCCCAGCTATTTGCCCGTGCACCAGTTGCGCTACTTTGCCAGCTTGCGCGCGGATAGACCCTGGCGTGAGGTGGCCGACAACACGCTGGCCATGCTGCGCGCCGTGGCGCCGCATGGTTTGGTGCCCGATTGGGTCGAATACAGCGAAGCGCAGGGCTGGCATGCCACGGCCACCAGCCCGGCGCTGGGCAGCTATGACGCGATTCGCAGTTATCTGTGGGCGGGGCTGTTGCATGGCGCCGACCCGGCCCGATCGCAGCTGCTGCGTTTGCTGGGCGGTATGCGCCGCTGGCTGGCTGCGGGCCATGCGCAGCCTCCGCAGAAGGTGCGTACCAGCGACGGCACTGGCACCGGGGTGGCGCCCCCGGGGTTTTCTGCGGCGCTGCTGCCCTATCTGCAGGCGCTGGGCGCAAAAGAGCAGCTGGCAGCGCAGTTGACGCGCGTGGTGCTCTCCACGCGTGCGGCGGGCGAAGGCCGCGCTGCCAACGGCTGCCCGGCATCGCGCTTTGCCACGGCCTTGCTGGGCCACCCACCCACCTATTACGACCAAGTGCTAGCCTTGTTCGGCCAAGGGGCGCTGGAAGGGCGCTACCGGTTCGGGCCCACTGGGGCGCTGCTGCCCCGCTATTAGCGCACCAGCGACGCAGACAGCCCGATGTAAGGGGTGCTTTTGCCATCTCTGGGTTTTGCCTGGCCCGCGTTGATCTCGAGAAACCAGCCTGCACCGATGGAGTGCCCGGCAAACAAGCCAGCTTGCTCGGTGCGGTAGTCCTTGCCCTGCGACAGGGTGGCCTCCAGCCCCACGCGCCAGGCGGTGTCTGCGGGTCGCCATCCCACACGGGCGCGGGCAAAGCGGCTGCGTGTGCCTGCGCTGTACGACGCCAGCATGTCGGCATCCCATTGGGGGGTGATCAGATAGCGGGCAGAGATCTGCGGCGTCAGCGTAATGCGGGTGCCGTGCTCGCCGCTCGCACGTACGGCATCGGGGCGCAGGCGCGTGTGGCGCAGGCCCACTGACAGCGCCACGTCGCCCTGGAGCCGGTCGCCATCCCA
Source organism: Acidovorax carolinensis (assembly GCF_002157145.1). Taxonomy (NCBI): domain Bacteria; kingdom Pseudomonadati; phylum Pseudomonadota; class Betaproteobacteria; order Burkholderiales; family Comamonadaceae; genus Acidovorax; species Acidovorax carolinensis. Next base: position 4,033,031 of record NZ_CP021361.1, on the reverse strand, counting down.
GGCATAGCCCCAGCCGGTCTCGAATCCCGCAGCGCCCGCGCGGGCCTGGACTGGCAGGCCTTGGACGTCGGTGTCGTAGCGGTAGGTCAGCCAGCTGGCGACGCTTTTGTGGAACCAGCCCTGACCCACGCGCGCGCCTTCCAGCGGGGCGATCTGCCCGGCATAGGTGTAGCTACCCGCCGAAGAGGCCTGGCTGCCGCCAATGAACAGTCTTTGCGTTTCCTGGCCCTGCGCCAGGCCGCCCGCGCACAGCAGCGCGGCCAACCATGCGTACCGAAGGGTGGTGGAGAGGGGGTGCAGTTTCATGCGGTGCTCTTGGATGGACGCGGGGTTTGCGCAGGCAGGTTGCGCCGCCGGTAACGCGCCAACACCGCGCGCGTCAGCCCCACCAGCGCGGCGATCAGGGACAACACGATCCCCAGGGACCACCAGGGATACTGCGAAACCAATAGCCCGACACTGCCGCGCAAAGTGTAGGCACTGAAGGGCATGTCCTCGGAGATCACTGCCCTGACGGGTTCTCCTGGTCGCCAAAATGCCATGCCCCCGCGCAATCGGGCCCATTGGCCATAGTCGATCACATCGTGCATACCCGCCTGTAGGTCGGCCGAGCTGGCCGCCGTGAACACAGTGAGGGGGTGATCGCCATCGAAAACGGTGGCAGCGATGGCATGGTGCGAAGGGGCATCGTCTAGCGTGACCTGGGCAGCCAGCACCAAGGGCGGCTTGGGCGCGGGCAGGATCAGCGCCTGTAGCTGCGACAAAGTGCCATTGGCCTGCATGACAGGCACTTTGACCGATTGCATCACCGGCACGTTCAGCACCAGCTGGTTTGCGCTGTTGAGCCCGGTGCGCTCACGCACCTGCTCGGGCAGGCGCTCCATCGTGCCCACCCAAAGCCGGTTGGTGGCTTTTTCGTCCGGGCCCACCTGGAACGATGCGCGCAGCAAGGAGGTGCGCAGCACCTGGGCCAGTTTGGCCATCAGCGTCAGGCCAGCCCCCACGGTGGCGTCCTCGGCATCGGTCAGCTGCACGGCCATGCCCTCGCCCAGCGGGGCGATCTGGGGATTGCGCCCGTCGCGGGCAAGCAGTCCCAGGTCGGGGCGCGTGAGCGGGCTACCGCCAAAGGTCTGCAGCGTGCTGTCGTCGTAAATCGTGGCGATCAGATTGCCCGGGAAGAAGGGTTTGCATTCGCCGCCGTTGGTTTGCGGCACCAGCACGGGCTGCAGTTCCAGCGTGTTCCAGCCCACGCGCAAGGAGCCGGTGGGCACGGTCACGGCATAGTTGGTGTACACCCCGCCGGCCGGGTTGTTGAGCGGTATCGAGCCGTGAACCACCCCATTGGCCACCACGTTCAGGGCCGATTGCTCTGACATGCCGCTGCCGTAGTTCAGGTGCAGGCGCAGCTGTACGCGCCCTTGCCAGCTGGAGTTCCAAAAGCGCAGCGTGGCGCTGCCGGTGGGCAGGCCGCTGTAGGTGGTGGTGGCGTATCCGAGCGCGCTCAACGGCTGCGCGTGCGTCAGCGCCTCCTGTGCATCGGTGGCCTCACGCAGCTCTTTCTGCGCTGGCAACTGCAGGTCGCGCACCGCCACCCATGTCCGGCCTGGCCAAGGCATGCGCTGCAGGGCAAAGGCAGTGGCTGCCACAGGAAGATCTGCTTCGGTGGCCGCGGCCAGCATGACGACAAAACGGGTGGGGTCCTCCGGCAAAGCGCGCACGGCCACCACGGGGCCGGCGTCGGTGGGCACACCCAGCCCCTGCAGGTACGTCGCCAGCTGGGCAAAAGTGCCCAGCACCACGCCCACCCGGGCTTGGGCTGGCAACGCGGCGCCCAGCTGCGCCAGCGCAGGCGGAAAACGCGCGCTGGAGATGCGCACCGGCACATAGTCGTAGCGGTGGCCCACCCCCTGGGCCACCAGCCCTGCCGCGCTGAGCACGGCACCCTCGGGTGCTTTGGCGGTGAAGACGCTGACCTGTGGCGCATCGGCGAGCACCGCCTTGTCGAACAAGGCGTCCAGCCGGTCGAGCCTGGCGGGCAGGGCCTTGGGCGTGGCCGAGACCACGAACTGCGAATCGCGTAGATGGATGTCGGTCCACAACTGCGAGGCCATGGGGTACTCGCAACTGGCAGCGTAGTGCTGTGCGACGGTGAGTTGCACCTCATTGAACCCCTCGCGCAGCACAGTCAGCGGGATGGGGATGGATTGGCGAAAACCCTCTGCCCCCCCGCCCAGGCCCAACTGCCGGATGACACGGCCATTGACCGCCACCTCCAGTTGCGACGACGCCGTCAAGGCGCGCGATGCCGTGCCCGACAACTCCAGCCGCACCTCCTGCGCCTGCATCAGCGCGGGCAGGGGCAGCGACAGCTTCATGCTGGAGGCCACGCCTGCAAGTCGCACGGATTTGTCATTGCCTGTCAGCTGTGACAGCGCAATCGTGAATGGAGCAGCCTCCGTTCGCTCACGCGTGACTGCCGGAGTCAGGTCACGCAAGGGCTGGCTCTGCGCCATGGCCCACGGCGCCAGGGCCATGGGCATTACAACAACGGCGAAACGGGTCGCTATCCAGGCATGGCGATGGATGAAAGTAAGCGCTGGGGGATGCATCATGGAGAATTTTTTGGGGATAGCAGAATGCGCATGGCTGCACGCGTGCGAGGAGTTTGCTGTCGCACCAGAAAGACCAAATGGCCAAGGCCATTGGTGAGTGCAAAACGAACAACGGCCAGCAGTCCACCCAGCACACTTCGGCCCGCGTGCCGGCGCTGGTTGTTTTTGACCAAGGTTTCGCTGGAGCCGAAGGCCAGGTCAATGGCCAGGCGTTCCTGGGCCGCAGTACTGTGGCTGTATTTCAGTCCAAGGCTCAACTCTTCACCACTGGTGCGCCTGCACGATTGAAGGTGGCCCTGCAGCTTGGCAGACCGGTTGAGCAGGGTAATTTCCACGGGCATGCCTGGTGATACCACCGGTGCCGCATCACCGGGTGCGAGCCGCAGCCGCACCGCGAGGCCGGATGCGGAGGCGTTGTGGGTTGACCCATCGAACACCCTGCCGTCGATTTGCATCCGCACGGGCTCCTCAAGGCGCAGCCTGGGTTCCGAGCGCAACTGGCGTCGCTCGAAAGTGATGCCCAGCACGCCCAGCAGCAGCACTGCGTCCAGTACGGCCCAGAACAGCACGAAGCCGATGGCCCCCACGTTCCAGGGTTCACTCGACAGGCGCAGCGCTCCGAAGACCAGCCCCAGGACGTTAAGGATCAGCAATAGGTAAAACGGCCAGGCCAGCGAGGAAATGAAATTCTTGCTGAGCACCTCGCCCTTGGGCGTCACCTTGAACGATGGCGAGCGCGGTTTGCGTACCACCTCCGCCAGGCCCTGCAGCACATAGACCGACTGCACGATTTCGTACAGCTGCGACATGAAGGGCCAGCGCACGCGGCCGTAGAAAAACTGGGTGGACACCAGCGATGCCACCAGCGCAGGCACCGAATAAGCCAGCAGTTGCACGGCCGTGGTGTCGCACAGGTTGATATCGAACAGCAGGTAGGCCGGCGGCGCCAGCAGCATCACCACCCGGGCGCCGGCAAAGCCCCAGTAGAAGGCGAAATTGGTGTACAGAAGGCGCTGCGTGAATGTCAGCCGGGGTTGCTTCCAAGGGTTTTTCAGCAGAAAAATCTGCAGCATGCCCTGGCCCCAGCGCACGCGCTGCACGATGAAGCCCGAATAGGTTTCAGGCTGCAGCCCCGAGACCATGGGCCGGTTGTAGTAGGCCGACTTGTAGCCCAGCGACAGCGCATCCAGCGTGGTTTCGGCATCTTCGGTGATGGTCTGCCCCGACACGCCGCCAAGCTGGTCGATGACGCTGCGCCGCAGCACCGCCGCCGAGCCGCAGAAGAACGACGTGCCCCAAAAATCCAGCCCCGGCTGCATCACGTCGTAGAACAGCTCGTTCTCGGCGGGAGAGTTTGCAAAGGTGTCCAGATTGCGCTCCACCGGATCCGGACTGACGAAGTTGTGCGGGGTTTGCAGCACAAAAAGCTGGGGATCAGTCAGAAAAAAACCCACCGTGCGTTGCAGAAAATCGGCGGTCGGAATGTGGTCGCAGTCCAGAATCAGCAGCAACTCACCCTGCGTGCTCGACAGTGCGCTGTTGATGTTGCCCGCCTTGGCGTGCAGGTTGCGTTCACGGGTGAGGTAGCCAGCGCCAAACTGGTGTGCGATGGCCTTCAGTTCGAGAGCACGCTCTCGTGCTGCTGCCGCTTTGGCGGGGTTCTCGTCATTGAGTTTTTGGATGGTACCGCCATCGTCCAGCACATATACATGCAGCTTGTGGCGCGGGTAGTGCATTTGGGTAGCGGCAATCACCGTCGGCCTAAGGATGTCCGGGTCTTCGTTGTAGGTGGGAATGTAGACATCCACATGCGGCAATGCATCTTCGTCATCAGGCAACGGAATCGAATGACGTACAAACGGCTCGCTATTGATGAAAAAACCAAACAGCATGTTCACAAATCCGTAGCCCTCGGCGGCAAACAGCAGCAGGCCGCACACCATGGAGAGCAGGCCAAATTGCATGGGCAGCGAATCGGTGGCACGCCAATGCATGTAGCGCAGCGACAAGAAGGCGCACAGCATGATGATGGTCAGCCGGACAAGGCGCTTTCGCCGGGGGTCGTGTACGCGGCGGCCAAGCCAATAACATCCGCCCAGCACCGCCAGCAGCGCCAACGAAATCAACACCTGCGCGTGCTGCGTGGTCGGGATTAGGGCCAGGTAAATAAACGCGGCCACGGACAAGCACCAGAACACCAGTTCAATGCGCCGGACATGGGTGCTCAAAAGCGTGTGAAAGAAGGAGGCAGGGAGCTTTTCAGCCTGCATAAAAAGCCGCAATGAAGTAAGAAGAGCGAAGTTTTTGGTTTTTGAGCGAATGGCGCTCCAAAGGCGGGTTCGTCAGAAAGGCGGGGCAGGACTGCGGCTATGTTTGCTGCCTGGTTTTTGCTACAAATTGTGGGATGTGCTGGATAGATAAGAGGTGATTTTCGGGCTATTGAGTTCGAACTGTTACTTTTTCTGATAGATAAAAACTATATAGAGCAGAAGAAAAACCCGGAATCTGTTGGCAATTGGCCGGTAAATGGTTTCATGCGTCCCACAAACTTCGCGACAGGTAGTCTCTGTTGCCGCGGATGCAGTGACGTCGAATGCAGAAAGTCCCCCTGTTCATCTCTGGACTCTGACGTACCCAGGCGGCGAGCACAAAAAAAGCCCGCCTCCTCTCGGAGAACGGGCTCGGTATCAACAAAAACGCAACGAAGTTCGTTTTAGAACGGAATGTCGTCATCCATATCGTCAAAACCCGACGCAGCGCGTGGCGCCTGCGCCACGGGGGCCGGCGCGGGCTGGGGTGCGGGAGCTGCGGGCGTTGCTGCATGGGTGCGGGCGCGGCGCGGCGTGGGGCCTGGTCGTAGCCGCCGCCGGCGTCACCGCCATAGCCACCGCCGTCGTCATGGCCGCCACCCTGGCCGCCCATGCCCTGGCGGCCGCCCAGCATCTGCATCTGGTCGGCGCGGATTTCGGTGCTGTATTTCTCGATGCCGGCCTGGTCGGTCCACTTGCGGGTGCGCAGGCTGCCTTCCACATACACCTGCGAGCCCTTGCGCAGGTATTGGCCCACGATTTCGGCCAGGCGGCCGTTGAAGACCACGCGATGCCACTCGGTGGCTTCCTTCATTTCGCCGGTCTGCTTGTCTTTCCACTTGTCGGTGGTGGCAATGGTCACGTTGGCCACCTGGTCGCCACTGGGAAAGGTGCGCATTTCAGGGTCGCGGCCCAGGTTGCCGACGATGATGACTTTGTTGATGGATGCCATGGTGCTGTCTTTGCCTTCAAAGGATGAAAAGCGCCGGATGTGAGGGAATTCCAGGCGCCAAAAAGATGCATTGTGCCGCAACCGGGGGCGGCGCCAACCCCTGCGGCAATGCAGTATTTCAGTGCCCGCCGCCGGTGTTGCGGCCCACGGGGCGCAGGGGCCAGGTCAGTACCAGCCACAGGGCGGTCAAGGCGGCGGTGGTGGCAAACAGCCCGGGGCGCCGGCCCATTTCACCAGCGCGCCGCCCAGTGCGCCGCCGGCAAACAGCCCCAGCGACTGCAGCGTGTTGTAGCTGCCCAGCGCTGCGCCGCGCACGGGCGCCGGCGCCATGCGCGACACCAGGCTGGGCTGGCTGGCCTCCAGTGCATTGAAGCCACAAAAGAACAAGAACATCAGTGGCCCCAGCACCCACAGCGTGGGCATGGCGCCGCTGACCGCCAGCACCCCCAGGCCCACCTGCACCAGCAGCACCAGCGCAATCGCGCCCAGCAGGGCGCCGCGCAGGCGCCCGCGCCGCTCCAGCGCAAACAGGCCGCCCATGGCCCCAAAAGACAGCACCACGGCCGGCAGATACACCTGCCAGTGGTGGTCTTTGGTAAGCCCGGCCTGCACCAGCATGGCGGGCACGGCCACCCACATCGACAACTGCACGGTGTGCAGCACGAACACGCCCAGGTTCAGGCGCAGCAGATCGGGGTTGCGCCACACATCGGCCACGCTGCCGCGCGGTGCGTTTTTGTGCGCGGCCGACTCGGCCGGCACCCACCACAGCACCACGGCCACACCCGCCAGCGCCAGCGCGCAGGTCAGGCCAAACAGGCCGGCCAGGCCGATATGGGCCGTCAGCAGCGGGGCGGCCACCAGCGCCACCGCAAACATCAGGCCGATGCTGCCACCCACCAGCGCCATGGCCTTGGTGCGCACGGCGTCGCGCGTCTGGTCGGCCAGCAGGGCCGTGACGGCCGCCGACACGGCCCCGGCGCCCTGCAGCGCGCGGCCCAGCAGCAGCCCGGTGAGCGAATCGGCCAGCGCCGCCAGCAGGCTGCCCGCCGCAAACACCAAGAGGCCCAGCACGATCACGCGCTTGCGGCCGAAGCGGTCGGAGGCCATGCCCAGCGGCAGTTGCAGCACGGCCTGGGTGAGGCCATAGATGCCCATGGCCAAGCCCACCAGCGCGGGGTCGTCACCGCCGGGGTATTTGCGTGCTTCGAGGGCAAACACCGGCAGCACGAGGAACAGGCCCAGCATGCGCAGCGCAAAGATCAGCGCCAGGCTGATGCTGGAGCGGCGTTCCAGCGGCGTCATGGCCGTGGCGGGGGCGGCAAGGGTGGGCGAAGGGGTTTGGGGGGCACGGTAGTGTCTGACACGCTCAAAAGGGCCGTTTGGCCCAGGGGGCCGAGGCAGCAGAAGCGATAAAGCATTCGATTGTCCGCGATCTGCGCGCGGGGTACCTGGGCGGCGCCCCCATGGAATGCCCCGCGTCACTATCATGGTAGGTTTTTCTGCTTTTCTGGCGTGCGCCCCACTGTGAACCCTTCCCTTCCCCAACGTTCTGCTGACGATCAGCCTTCTGGCCCCTCGGGCCCCTCGGGCCGTTACCTGGGGCATGCCCTGGCGCAGGCACGCATCAGCATCCGGGGGGCGCGCACGCACAACCTTAAGAACATCGACCTGGACATTCCCCGCAACCAGCTGGTGGTGATCACGGGGTTGTCGGGCTCGGGCAAATCCAGCCTGGCGTTTGACACGCTGTATGCCGAGGGCCAGCGGCGCTATGTGGAGAGCCTGTCGGCCTATGCGCGGCAGTTTCTGGGGCGGCTCGATAAGCCCGATGTCGATCTGATCGAAGGCCTGTCGCCAGCGATTTCCATCGAGCAGAAGGCCACCAGCCACAACCCGCGCTCCACCGTGGGCACGGTGACCGAGATCCACGATTACCTGCGCCTGTTGTATGCCCGCGCGGGCACCCCGTTTTGCCCGGACCATGGCCTGCCGCTGGCGGCGCAGACCGTGAGCCAGATGGTGGACGCAGTGCTGGCCCTGCCCGAGGACACCAAGCTCATGATCCTCGCGCCCGTGGCGCGCGAGAAGAAGGGTGAGTTCACCGAGCTGTTTGCGCAGATGCAGGCGCTGGGCTATGTGCGCTTTCGCGTGGACGGCCAGATCGTCGAGCACGAGAACCTGCCCGCGCTCAAGAAAACCGAGAAACACAACATCGACGTGGTGATCGACCGCCTGAAGGTGCGTGCCGACATGCAGCAGCGCCTGGCCGAGAGCATCGAAGCCGCCTTGCGCGTGGGCGGCAACGAGGGCAATGGCCGCGTGCTGGCGCTGGAGATGGACACGGGCCAGGAGCACCTGTTCAGCGCCAAGTTCGCCTGCCCGGTGTGCAGCTACTCGCTGGCCGAGCTGGAGCCGCGCTTGTTCTCCTTCAACTCGCCCATGGGCGCCTGCCCGGCGTGCGATGGCATCGGCCAGCGCGAGGTGTTCGATGCGGCGCGCGTGGTGGGCTTCCCCAGCTTGAGCCTGGCCAGCGGCGCCATCAAGGGCTGGGACCGGCGCAACGGCTACTACTTTGCCATGCTCGAAAGCCTGGCCAAACACTACGGATTCGACATCGAAGCCCCGTTCGAATCGCTGCCCGCGCCGGTGCAGCACGCCATCCTGCACGGCTCGGGCGAGGAAGAAATCGCGTTCAGCTACATCATGGACAGCGGCGCCTCCAAGGGCAAAGCCGTCGTCAAAAAGCATGCGTTCGAGGGCATCCTGCCCAACATGGCGCGCCGCTACCGCGAGACCGACTCGGTGGTGGTGCGCGAAGACCTGGCCCGCTACCGCAGCACCCAGCCCTGCCCCGAATGCCACGGCGTGCGCCTGCGCCGCGAAGCCCGCCATGTGAAGCTGGGCGAGGGCGAGCAGGCCCGCGCCATCTATGAGGTGAGCCACGCCACGCTCAGCGCGGCGCACGCCTGGTTCAACGACTTGAAGCTTAGCGGCGCCAAGGCCGAGATCGCCGACAAGGTGGTGCGCGAGATCGCCACGCGCCTGCAGTTTCTGAACGACGTGGGCCTGAGCTATTTAAGCCTGGACCGCAGCGCCGAGACGCTCAGCGGTGGCGAGGCGCAGCGCATCCGCCTGGCTAGCCAGATCGGCTCGGGCCTCACGGGCGTGATGTATGTGCTCGACGAGCCCAGCATCGGCCTGCACCAGCGCGACAACGACCGGCTGATTGCCACGCTGCAGCACCTGCGCGACATTGGCAACAGCGTGATCGTGGTCGAGCACGACGAAGACATGATGCGCGCCGCCGACCAGGTGATCGACATGGGCCCCGGCGCCGGCGTGCACGGCGGGCGCGTGATGGCGCAGGGCACGTACGACGAGGTGCGCGCCAATGCACAGTCGCTCACCGGCCAATATCTTTCGGGCGCGCGATCGATTGCCGTGCCCAGGCGCCGCACCCCCTGGCTGCCGGTGCTGGAGCAGGCCGCGCCCGTGGTGGAGGCCAAAGCCAAATCGCGCTTTCCGCAAACCGAAGCCAGCAAACGCCGCGCCGAGCGCATGGCCGAGCACCACGCGCGCCAGGGCGCCGTGCAGGCCCTGCGCGTCGCGGGCGCCACGGGCAACAACCTGAAGAACGTAACGGTCGACTTCCCCGTCGGCCTGCTCACCTGCGTGACGGGCGTGTCGGGTTCAGGCAAGAGCACGTTGGTCAACGACACGCTGTACAAAGCCGTGGCCCGCCAGCTCTATCGCGCGCACGACGAGCCCGCAGCGCACGAAGAGATCGTGGGCATCGAATACTTCGACAAGGTCATCAATGTGGACCAGAGCCCCATTGGCCGCACGCCGCGCAGCAACCCCGCCACCTACACGGGCCTGTTCACACCCATCCGCGAGCTGATGGCCGAGGTCAACACCGCCAAGGAGCGCGGCTACGGCCCCGGGCGCTTTTCCTTCAACGTGGCCGGCGGCCGCTGCGAGGCCTGCCAGGGCGATGGCGTGGTGAAGGTGGAGATGCACTTTCTGCCCGACGTGTATGTGCCCTGCGACATCTGCCACGGCCATCGCTACAACCGCGAAACGCTGGAAGTGCTGTGGAAGGGCAAAAACATCGCGCAGATCCTGGAGCTGACGGTGGAAGACGCAGCCGCCTACTTCAAGGACGTGCCCACCATCGCGCGCAAGCTGCAGACGCTGCTGGACGTGGGCCTGTCGTACATTCGCCTGGGTCAGAGCGCGACCACGCTCTCGGGCGGCGAGGCGCAGCGTGTGAAGCTGGCGCAGGAATTGAGCAAACGCGACACCGGCCGCACGCTCTACATCCTCGACGAGCCCACCACCGGCCTGCACTTTGCCGACATCGACCTGCTGCTCAAGGTGCTGCACCAGCTGCGCGACGCGGGCAACACCATCGTCATCATCGAGCACAACCTGGACGTCATCAAAACGGCCGACTGGCTTATCGACATGGGCCCCGAAGGCGGCGCGGGCGGCGGCAGCGTGGTGGGCGTGGGCACGCCCGAGGAACTGGCCGCCAACCCGGCCAGCCACACGGGGCAATACCTCGCGCGCTATCTGGCGTGAGGGCAGGCGGCTGCATCCAGCAGCCTGCCACTACCGGGTCAAGGAGAATTTGTGGTCAAAACAGCCTTTAGCGCTTATCCAGCAAGCGCAAGCAGCTATTGAATTTGCAGTGATGGCCGTGCGCGCTGCAGCGTTGCCTGGCCCGGGCGGTTGCCGCCAAATTCTTCTTCCAGCTGGAACACCGACACCACCTGCACCAGGTCTTGGGCCTGACTCTTGAGGCTGCTGGCGGCGGCGGCCATTTCTTCCACCAGCGCAGCGTTTTGCTGGGTGACCTGGTCCATCTGCGTCACCGCCTCGCCCACCTGGGCCACGCCCAGCGACTGCTCGTGGCTGGCTGCGCTGATCTCGCCCACGATGTCGGTCACGCGGCGGATGGCGCCCACCACCTCGCTCATCGTGGCGCCGGCGCGGTCCACCAGGGCGCTGCCCTGGGCCACGCGCTCCACGCTGGCGCTGATGAGCGACTTGATCTCGCGCGCGGCCTCGGCGCTGCGCCCGGCCAGGCTGCGCACTTCGCTGGCCACCACGGCAAAGCCCCGGCCCTGCTCGCCGGCGCGGGCGGCTTCCACGGCGGCGTTGAGCGCCAGGATGTTGGTCTGGAAGGCAATCGAATCGATCACGCCGATGATGTCGGCGATCTTCTGCGACGAGGCGTTGATGCCGTGCATGGTGTCCACCACCTGCGCCACCACCTCGCCGCCCTGCACGGCCACGGTGCTGGCGCTGGCAGCCAGCTGGCTGGCCTGCTGGGCGCTCTCGGCGTTCTGACGCACGGTGGCGTTGAGTTGCTCCATGGACGCAGCGGTTTCTTCGAGCGCGCTGGCCTGGCTTTCGGTACGGGCCGACAGGTCGGTGTTGCCCTGGGCGATCTGGATGCTGGCGGTGGCCACGCTCTCCGAGCCGCCGCGCACATTGCGCACCACGTCTGTGAGTTGCTGGCGCATCTGCAGCAGGGCCGCCAGCAACTGGCCGACCTCGTTGGTGCCGTGGGCGATGGGGCCGCCGCTCAGGTCGCCCTGCGCCACCGCGCGTGACAGCTGCACGGCCTGCGCCAGCGGCTGCGTCATGGAGCGCACGAACACCAGGGCCATGCCGGTGGTGAGCGACAGCGTTGCAACCAGGGCCACCGCCACCCACAGCAGGCTTTGCTGCAGATCGGCCACACGGTTGTTCAAGGCCTGCGTCAGGTTGCCTGCGGCCTGCGTGTTGAGTGCATTGAGCGCTTCGATGGTGCGGGTGAAATGGTCGAAATAGTCCTTGGCCGGGAGCTTGAATTCGGTGGCGTTGATCACCTCGCCCTCCAGCAGTTGCAGCGACTGCGTGATCAGGCCCTGCAGCTCCTGGGTCTTGCCCCCCAGCGATTGGCGAAACTGCGGGTTCAGCTCCAGCGCCCGGTCAAAACTGCGCATCGTTTGCACCTGCAGCTCGGTCACACGCTGGCGCAGCATCAACAGCTGTCCCTTGTCTTGCGCGGGCAGCTCGCCGCGCCCCAGAAAACCCGAGCCCTGTGCGCGCAGCACACCCAGTTTTTCGCCCAGCATCGGCGCATGCACCAGCGATGCCTGGATCAACGCATGGGTGTCTGCATCGGGGTCGGTTTCCAGGCCGTAGGCGTGCAGCAGGCCCTCGTTGATCAGCATGATGGAGGCAATGAGTTGCGTGTGCTGCGCCGTGCTTTGCCCAGACTGCAGGCTGCGTGCGGCCACGGCCTGCTCCAGCGTCTTCCAGGTCTGCTGGGCCTGTGCCCATGCGCTGGTTTGCGCGGCGGGCACCTGGGCGGCGGCAAAGCTGGCCGCCACTTCGCCCATGGTCTTTTCCAGGGCTTCGCGGGCGGCAGGGCGGCGTGCCGCCAGTGCCTCGTCACCGCCCAGCATGCCCGCAGACAGGCCCCGATGCACCTGCATCAGCTGCACCACCTTGTTCAGCACCAGCGCGGGCGCTGCGCCTACGGATTCATGCCGCGCCGCCGCAATCGACTGCAGTGATTTGCTTACGTAAAGGAACATGGGCAGGGCGCTCATCATCAGCCCAATGGTTCCCAGGATCATGAATTTATGCAGCAGGCCAAGGCGGTGGAGGAGAGACATGGCAAAAGGCGCACAGGCGCGCAGGTCGTGAGAAAACACAAAGGCCGAACCGGGATGTCGGCTACGTTCAGACTGCAAACCCATGCGGAGCCTCACAATCTGTAACGCAATGTACGGACACTCGCGCAAGGTGGTTTTGACTCAAATCAAGTTATGACGGCGGCGTGTCGGGGGGTCCGTGGCCCACGACCGTGTGGGGTGTCTGCCAGTTGGATGGGGGCTGGGGGTTGTCTGGCGGGTGCAGGGGCTGGTGAATAATGACCGCCGTCCCTTTCGTGGAGATTCCCCGGCATGCATTCCATCACCTTGCGCTTTCTGGCCGCCAGCGCCGCGCCTTCAGCATTCGGTCGCATTCAGGGCGGAACGGTCTTGCTCTGGGCCGACGAAGCCGGCCTGGCCTGCGCCAGCGCCTGGGCGCACTGCGCCTGCACGACGGCCTTTGTCGGCAGCACGAGCTTTCTGCGGCCCGTCCGCCACGGTGATCTGGTGGAGGTGGAAGCCCGCCTGGTCTACACCGGCAGCAGCAGCATGAGCATGGCCATCGAGGTGCGGGCTGGCAGCATCCAGAGCGGGGAACTGCAGCCCGTGACCCATTGCGTGGCGGTGTACGCGGCCGTGGATGACGAAGGCCAGCCCCGTGCGGTGGACGCCTGGACGCCCGAGACCCCCGGCGACATTGCACTGGCCCAGCGCGTCAAGGGCCACATCGACGCCGAACACGCTGCCCAGTGAGCAAACCCATGGCGCCTCTGGCAGGGCCCATGCGGGCCCGTGATCTTCTGGCCGCGTTGGCGGTGGTGCTGCTCTGGGGCGTGAACTTTGTGGCCATGAAATGGGGCTTGCGCAGCTTCACGCCCTTTCAGTTGGGCGCCTTGCGCTATTTGTGCGCGGCCGTTCCCCTGGTGCTGCTGGTGCGGGCGCCGCGCCTGCACTGGCGGTGGGTGCTGCTGTTTGGCAGCTTCCAGGGCGTGGGGCAGTTCGGCTTTTTGTTTGTGGCACTGCAGATGGGCATGACGGCCTCGCTGGCCAGCGTGCTGCTGCAGACGCAGGTGTTCTTCACGGCACTGTTCGGTTTTGCGGTGCTGCATGAGCGCCCCGGTCGGCCGCTGGTGCTGGGCCTCATGCTGGCGGGCTTGGGGCTGCTGTGCTTTGCCATGAACTATGTGCAACCGGGCGATGTCGTGGCCGGCACCACGCTGGCCGGCCTGCTGCTGACACTGTGCGCAGCGGCCTGGTGGGCCGCGTCGAACATCGTTTCGCGTCTGGCGCAGCAAGCCTCGCCGGGCTACGACCCCTTCTCGTTCGTGGTCTGGAGCAGTCTGGTGCCGGTGCTGCCCTTCACCCTGCTGTCGTTCTGGCTGGACCCCGATGCGAGCCACTGGCTCGATCCTGCCGCCTGGGCCGCAGTGCCGCTGGTGGCCTGGCTGTCACTGGCGTACCTGGGATGGGCCGCCACGGTGCTGGGCTACGGGATGTGGACCACCCTGCTCACGCGCTACCCGGCCAACCGGGTGGCGCCCTTCAGCCTGGGCGTTCCGCTGGTCGGCATTGCCGCAGGCATGGGGGTGCTGGGCGAGGCCATCACGGCCTGGCAATGGGCGGGCGTGGCCTGCGTGGTGCTGGCCCTGGTGTGCGTGGTGCTGGGGCCGCGCCTTGGGCGTTAAACCTAGAAACGGCAGTTGACCGCTTCGTATCCTTGGCCAAGCCGCATGAAATCGACGTTTGACGGCTTCGATGGCGTTCTTCTTGTGAGTGAGAGCGCTATGCACCCGCCAGCACCGCGCTCGGTGCGCCATGCGGCGTTGCTCCTCCTTGCGGGCATGAGCCCGCCGCGTCGTCCCGCCTTGCCTGGCACCCCGATCACAGCACCGGCAGACGCATCCAACTACCGTTTCTAGGTTAATAGGCCTGCAGCGCTTGTCTGCAAAGTGCAAGCAGCTATTTATTGAATAGCAAATACGCTGAATGGCTGTTGCGTGTCAGCCGCACGCTGCCTGCAGCACGGCGCGGGTGCGCAGCGCTTCATGGCGTGCGGCGGTGGCGAAATCGTCGCCGCCCGACGCATACAAAATGGCTCGGGATGAGTTCACGATGATGGGGCCATCAGCGCGCAGACCGGCCCGCACGGTGGCCACGGCATCGCCGCCCTGTGCGCCCACGCCGGGGATCAGCAGGGGCAGCGTGGGTGCAATGCTGCGCACGCGCTCGATTTCCTGGGGGTAGGTGGCGCCGACCACCAGGCCGAGCTGGCCGTTTTTGTTCCAGGGGCCTTGCGCCAGGCGCGCCACATGCTCGTAGAGCAGGGGCTGGCCTTCGATGCTGGCCAGGCGCTGGTTTTGCAGGTCGTCGCCGCCGGGGTTGGAGGTGCGGCACAGCAAAAAGGCGCCCTTGCCGTGGTAGGCCAGATAGGGCTCGATGGAATCAAACCCCATGAACGGCGAGAGCGTGACCGCGTCGGCGCCATAGCGCTCGAAGGCCTCCTTGGCATATTGCTCGGCGGTGGAACCGATGTCGCCGCGCTTGGCGTCGAGGATCACCGGCACCTGGGGCGCGTTGCAGCGCATGTGCTGCATCAGGCGTTCGAGCTGGTCTTCGGCGCCATGGGCCGCAAAGTAGGCAATCTGGGGCTTGAAGGCGCACGCCACGTCGGCCGTGCTGTCGACAATCGCGGCGCAAAAGTCGTAGATCTTGCGCGGGTCGCCACGCAGGCCGGCGGGAAACCGGGTGGGTTCAGGATCCAAGCCCACACAGAGCATCGAGTTGTTCTGGGTGGATGCATCGCGCAGCATGTCGAGAAAGGTCATGGGGCGCAATTTTAGGCGGCGCCATGGAGGGCACGAAATGCCCATGAAGAACGCCCATGAAAAAAATGGCCCCCACGCTCCACCGCTGCGCGGGTCGCTGCCCCCCGAGGGGGCGCTTTTCATCTTGGGGCGGCCCGGCGATGAAAGATGGCCCCCACGCTCCACCGCTGCGCGGGTCGCTGCCCCCGAGGGGCGCTTTTCATCTTGGGGCGGCCCGGCGATGAAAAAAGGCCGTCGAAACGGCCTTTGCCTGAACGCCCCTGCGGGCACGCAGCGGCGATTCCTGGAACGCGGTCCGCCTGCGGGCAACCGGCACGCGCCTTCAGAATGCGGTGGCGGCCCGCTTTTCGAGAATTTCGAACGCCGGCAAGGTCTTGCCTTCAAGCACTTCGAGGAACGCGCCACCGCCGGTGGAGATGTAGCCCACCTGCTGCTCGATGCCGTATTTGGCAATGGCCGCCAGCGTGTCGCCGCCGCCGGCAATGCTGAATGCGGGCGATTGCGCAATGGCCTGGGCAATCGTGCGCGTGCCATTTTCAAAGGCCGCAAACTCGAAGACGCCCACCGGCCCGTTCCATACGATGGTGCCGGCCGATTTGAGCTGCGCCGCCAGCCGCGCGGCGGTTTCGGGGCCGATGTCCAGGATCAGGTCGTCCTCGGCCACATCGGTGGCGGCCTTGATGGTGGCGGGCGCATCGGCCGCGAAAGTCTTGGCGGTGACCACGTCGGTAGGAATCGGCACTTCGGCGCCGCGCGCCTTCATGGCGGCCATCACCGACTTGGCGGCGTCCAGCAGGTCGGGCTCGGCCAGACTCTTGCCGATGGGCAGGCCGGCAGCCAGCATGAAGGTGTTGGCAATGCCGCCGCCCACGATGAGCTGGTCCACCTTGTCGGCCAGGCTCTGCAGGATGGTGAGCTTGGTGGACACCTTGGAGCCCGCCACGATGGCCGCCAGCGGGCGCTGGGGGTGGGCCAGGGCCTTGGTCAGGGCGTCGATTTCGGCCGACAGCAGCGGGCCGGCGCAGGCAATGGGGGCGTACTGCGCGATGCCATAGGTGGTGCCTTCGGCGCGGTGGGCCGTGCCAAAGGCGTCGTTCACGAAGATGTCGCACAGGGCGGCCAGCTTGCGGGCCAGCTCTTCCTTGTTCTTCTTTTCACCAACGTTGACGCGGCAGTTTTCGAGCAGCACCACCTGCCCCGGGGCCACGGTCACGCCGTCCACCCAGTTGGCGAGCAGCGGCACGTCGCGGTCGAGCAGCTCGGACAGGCGCCGGGCCACGGGGGCCAGCGAGTCTTCGGGCTGGAACGCGCCTTCGGTGGGACGGCCCAGATGGCTGGTCACCATGACGGCGGCGCCTGCGTCCAGGGCCATGCGGATGCACGGAATCGAGGCGCGGATGCGCGTGTCTTCGGTGATGTGGCCGGTGGCATCCAGCGGCACGTTCAGGTCGGCGCGGATGAAAACACGTTGGCCTTGGACTTTGCCCTGGGCGCACAGATCGGAAAAACGCAAGATGTTCATGGAGGTGGGCGTCAGCGGTTGGGAGGGAATGGAATGAGGGCCACCATTCTAGTGAGCGAGCCCTTCGATCTGGCGTGCCCGAGGCCAGCGGACGCCGTGGAACTGGCTTTGCCAGGCCACTGGCGGCGTCCCCCTCAGGGGGACGCCGCGCAGCGGCTCAGGGGGAGCACGATGTTCACCAGCCCCAGCCGATGTGCAGTGGCAGGTACACCAGCATCCCCACCACGATGGTGCCCAGAATGCCGCGGCGCCAGAAGTAGTAGGCAACGGCGCACAGCACGGCGGGCAGGCGCGCGTCTTTCAGCGTGGTGATGAACTCGCCGTGCGACATGAGGATCTCGGGCGCAATGACGGCCGTGAGCGCTGCCAGCGGCGCATATTTGAGCCCGCGCTTGAGCCAGTCGGGCATGGGAAGCTCGCGCTCGGGGATCATGAAGAAGGAGCGCGTCACCAGGGTGAGCACGGCCAGCCCCGCCACGGCAACAAAGGGTTCGAGCCAATCCCAGCTCATGGATGCAGTTCCTCGCGCAATGCCACCGCGTCGCCCGCCTCGACCTGTTCCAGCTCGTCCGCAGGGATCATGCTGTCCGCCGGCACCAGCAGCACCTCGGGGTGGTGGCGGCGCCGGTCCACGGCTTCGATCAGCAGGCCCACGGTGACCGCAGCGGCAATGGCCACCAGGATGTTGAGCTTCAGCGGCAGGGCGAACGCGGCAATGGCCGCCGTGGCGGCCACCCCCGTGGCCAGCCAGGTGGCACGGTCGAACAGCAGCGACAGCAGCACACCGAGCAACGCCAGCACGCCGGCAAACCCGAGCCCCCACGACAGGGGCACGGCGTTGGCCAGCAGGATGCCGGCAATCGACGGCACCTGCCAGGCCAGCCAGTTGGTGCTGGCGGCGCCCCAGAAATAGGGCACCTGGTCAGGTGCGGGCTGCGGCTCGGGAAACCGCTTCATGAAGGCCACGAAGATCACGTCGCCGCTGAAGTAGCCAATGGTCAGGCGCTGGCGCAGGGGCAGGTGCGCAAAATAGCTGCGCCACAGGCTGCTGAAGATCACGAAGCGCAGGTTCACGCACGACGCCGTGAGCCACACCACCCACAGCGGCGCGCCGGTGGCCAGCAGCGGTATCACGGCCAGCTGGGCGCTGCCGGCATACACCAGCAGCGACATGAAAATGGCCATGGAAACAGACATGCCGCTTTTCACCATGGCCACACCGGTCACCATGGCCCAGGCGGCCAGCCCCAGCGAGGTGCCGGCCATGTCGGTGATGGCCAGACGGAACGCCGGGTGCCGCACGGTCTGGCGGACCGCCTGCAGGCTCATGGCGCGATCGGCGCGCCGGTGGTGCCGGGGGCTTGCTCGGCCCCCAGCACCATGCCGGGCTGCAGCGGGAAGCCGCGCAGGAATTCCGAGGCCGGTAAGCGCTTGCCGCCGGCCCGCTGCAGGGTGGTCAGGCGCAGGGCATCTTCGCCGCAGGCCACGAGAACGCCGGTGGGGTCTATAGACAAAATCTGTCCACAACGCTTGTCTGGCGAGCGCTGACAGCTATGAATTTCATAGTCCCAGAGTTTGATGGTCTCTGGGCCCAGCGTGGTGCTGGCCCCAGGAAAGGGATCGAAGGCGCGGATCTGCCGGCCAATCACCTGCGCCGGCAGCGACCAGTCGACCGCACTTTCGGATTTTTCGATCTTGTGGGCATAGGTCACGCCCTGCTCCGGTTGCTGGACGGGCTGCAGACCACCGCAGGCGGCCAGCTCAAGGGCTTCCACGATCAGCCGGCCGCCCAGGTCGGCCAGGCGGTCGTGCAGCGAGGCGGTGGTGTCGCGGGGGCCAATGGGCAGTTTTTCGGTCAGCAGCATGGCGCCGGTATCCAGGCCCGCGTCCATCTGCATGATGGTGACGCCCGTCTCGGCATCTCCCGCTTGAATGGCGCGGTGGATGGGAGCGGCGCCGCGCCAGCGTGGCAGCAGGCTGGCATGGATGTTCAGGCAGCCCAGACCATGGGCCCCCACGCTCCCCGCTGCGCGTGGTTCGCTGCCCCCGAGGGGGCCTTCGCGCCTTCGGGCGGCCGAGCGGCGCTCATGAGGTCCAGCACCCACTGCGGCAGGATCAGGCCGTAGGCCGCCACCACCATGGCATCGGCCTGTGCGGCCAGCAGCGCCGCACGGGCGGCAGCGGCGTCTTCGGGGAATTTGCCGTCCAGGCGCAGGCTGCGGGGCTGGGCCACCGCAATGCCATGCTCGAGTGCGCATTGCTTGACGGGCGACGCCTGCAGCTTCATGCCCCGGCCCGCCGGGCGGTCGGGCTGCGTGAGAACGAGGGGCACGGTAAACCCCGCACTCAGCAGACGCTGCAATGCCACGCGGGCGAATTCAGGGGTTCCGGCAAAGATGATTTTCATGAACGAGGGTTGGGCGGCGGCGGTCAGTGGTCCCGGTCATCGCCCGGCGGCTGGTCATCGGTGAAGGCCAGCTGGCGCACCGTGCCGGCGCGGTCGATATGGATGTGCGCCATGCGCGGTTCATAGCCGTCCATGAACCGGTAGGTCCAGACGTCGCCGTCAAAGCGGGCAACCCGCTCCACCAGCGCCGGTGGGCCGAAGGTACGCTCCACATCGGCCCGGGTCCACTGGTTCAGCGCGATGCCCGAAAAGCGGGCGAAATTCAGCACCTGCTCGACGCGCTCAAGGCGCCCGGTGGCATCGAAGTCGAGGTGAAATACCCGGCGGCCGGCCGGCAGGGTGGAATAGAGCAGGCGCTCGCGGTGGCCCTCCAGGGCAGTCGCGCTGTGCGGCACGCCCAGCCGCGCCAGCACCTCGGCGCGGTAGGCTCCGGGCTTTTCCCGGTCGGGCGAGGCGCAGGCCGACAGCAACACCGCCAAAACCAGCGCACTGGCGCCGATGCCCAAGCGGCGCACGGTGCTCACTCGCGCGCGTCCCGTTGCTGCTTGAGCATCTTGGTCTTGATGCGGTTGCGCTTGAGCGGCGAGAGATATTCCACAAACACCTTGCCCATGAGGTGGTCCATTTCGTGCTGGATGCAGACGGCCAGCAGGCCTTCGGCCTCCAGCGTGCGTGACTGTCCGTTGGCGTCCAGGGCACGCACATGCACGGCCGCTGCGCGTTCGACGCCGTCGTAGATGCCTGGCACCGAAAGGCAGCCTTCGTCGCCGACGTTCTTTTCCGGGCTGGCCCAGACAATCTCGGGGTTGATCAGCACCAGGGGTTCGTTGCGTTCCTCGGAGACGTCGATGACCACGATGCGCTCATGCACGTCGATCTGCGTCGCCGCCAGGCCAATGCCGTGGGCGTCGTACATCGTGGCGAGCATGTCCGATACCAGCGCCTGGATGCGGGCATCCACGGCCTGAACCGGCTGGGCGACCTTGTGAAGACGAGGGTCCGGGTAACAGAGAATGGGAAGAATTGCCATGGATGAAGGTGATATGTGTCGCTATTTTCGCCACTTTTGGCCCGCGCTGCAGCCCCCAACGGCAATATTCGTTGCCCAATCAAGGGCTTGAGCCGAGAATCTAAGAAGGTTTGTAACGTATCTGCGCGGCGGATTGCTTGTCGCAATCGACCGCGGCGCCAGAGAGGGGGCGTTTCACAATGCATCAAAAAAGGAACAACATGACGGCATTCACCAGCGTGCGGCGAACCGCCCTGGGCGCATTGACAGTACTTGCCGGCGCTTTGCTTGCCGTACCCGTCCAGGCGCAGAACTTTCCGGTGTCCAGTGGCCAGCGCGCCACGGCACAACAGGTCGCAGAACGTGGCGTTCCTCTTTCCGAGTTGGCGCCGGGCGCTCCCGACACCTATGTCGTCAAGCGGGGCGACACGCTGTGGGGTATTTCCGGCATGTACCTCAAGCGCCCATGGCGCTGGCCCGAGCTGTGGGGCATGAACCTCAAGGCCCTGCCCAACCCTCATCTGATCTTTCCGGGGCAGACGCTGTATCTCGAAAAAGATGGCGGCTATGCACGCCTGCGCACCAGCGCCCGCGGCACGCCCGACACGGTGCGGGTGTCGCCGCGCACGCGCAGCGACAGCCTGGCCGATACCGCCTTGCCGACACTCAAGCCGCATCTCATCGAGCCGTTCCTGGTGGAGCCCCTGGTGGTGGACGCCGAAGTGCTGCAGCGCGCACCGCGCATTGTCGCTACGGTGGATGAGCGCGTGCTCATGGCCGACGGCGATCGTGCCTATGCGCGAGGCGACGCCTCCAGCCCGCTGCGGGTGGAGCCGGGCACGCCCCGCCACTACCGCGTTTTCCGGGATGCGATTGCCCTCAAGGATCCCTTGACCGGGGAAATCCTGGGCTACGAGGCGCAGTACGTTGGCAAGGCCGAGCTGGTGCGCGGCGAGTCGGTGGAGGAAACGGCCAATGGCAAGGGCGGTATCGCCTACGACTATGTGCCCGCCACCGTGGAGTTGTCGGCGACCAAGGAAGAGGTTCGCGCCGGCGACCGGCTGCTGCCAGCGCCAGCGCGCGCCTTTGTCAGCTACACGCCGCGCGCCCCCCAGATGGAGGTCGATGCGCGGGTGGTCTCGATTTATGGCGGCAACTCGGTTTCCTACGCAGCGCAGAATCAGGTCATTGCGATCAACCGGGGTACGCGGGACGGCATGGAAGCTGGCCAGGTGCTCCACATCATGACCAAGGGCGATCTCCTGAAGGATACAACGGACGCCGCCAAGACCGTGATCAAACTGCCCAGCGAGCGCAATGGCCACGTCATGGTGTTCCGCACGTTCGACCGTGTCTCCTACGCCTTGATTCTGGAAATCCGCACGGGCGTGCGGGTGGGTGATCGCCTGGTCAACCCCGAATAACAATGGGACTGGAGCCGGCGCGGTTGCCCCGGGCACGCATCCGTCTCTAACCCGGCGCTCCCATGGAACGCGATGAGCTTGCCGGCTGGCTGCGGCTGACGCTGACCCCCGGCGTTGGCAACGGTGCCGCCCGCCGCCTTTTGGCGGCCTTTGGCCTTCCTCCTGCCATTTTCCGGCAGTCCGAGGGCACGCTGGCGCAGTGCGTGACGTCCGCCCAGGCGCAGGCCCTGTGCCAGGTGCCGCCGGGTCTGGCGCAGCAGCTGGAGACCACCTGGGCGTGGCTCCAGGGTGCGGCGCCCGAGGGCGCCGCACGGGTCTTGCTGACGCTGGGCGACGCGCGCTACCCGCAAGCCCTGCTTGAAACAGAAGACCCGCCTCTGGTGCTGTATGGCATCGGTCCGCCAGCGCTGTGGGCCGTCAATCCTTTTCCAGCCGGTCGGTGTCTGGCCATCGTGGGCAGCCGCAACCCACGGCACAGGGCGCGGACAACGCGCGGCAATTCGCGCGCGCACTGCATGCGGCGGGGCTCACCATCGTGTCCGGGCTGGCGCTGGGGGTGGATGCGGCGGCGCACGAGGGGGCGTTGGAAAGCGCCGTAGCGGGCGCCACCGTTCCCGCCACGATTGCGGTGGTGGGAACGGGGCTCGACCGGGTATACCCCCGTCAGAACCTGGCACTGGCCAGGCGCATTGCCACCCATGGCATCCTGATCAGCGAATATCCCTTGGGCACGCCGCCCCTGGCGGCGAATTTTCCCAAGCGCAACCGCATCATTGCGGGTCTTTCGCAGGGGACGCTGGTGGTGGAAGCGGCATTGGCATCAGGATCGCTGATCACGGCCCGGCTCGCGGTGGAGCAGGGGCGTGAGGTGTTTGCCATTCCGGGCTCCATCCACGCGCCCCAGTCGCGCGGATGCCACGCCCTGATACGGCAAGGCGCCAAACTGGTGGAATCAGCGCAGGACGTGCTGGAAGAACTTCAGCTTCCTGTTCCAGAGGCAGCGCCGACCACCCCCGGCACGACCCCGTCGGAGCCACCCGAAAGTGCGCTGCTCCAGGCAATGGGGTTTGATCCGGTGGGCCTTGATGCCCTGATGGCGCGCACGGGCATGGACACCGCCGCCATGCAGGTGGAGCTGCTGGAGCTGGAACTGGCCGGTGTTGTGGCCCGGCTGGCGGGCGGACTGTTTCAGCGCATGGGAAGCGCCTGAACGGAGCCGGTCTGCGGACCGGCCGGCTCGGCCGAGATCAACCCAGCAGCCGTTCCGGGTTGGCGTCCAGCTTGGCCAGTGCATCGCGGGTGGCGCGCAGGGTCAGGCCTTCCTCGTCCTGTGCCACCAGCAACCCGGATTGCAGGTAGGCCGCCAGTCGGCGCAGCTGGATCAGATAACTGCTGCCGTCCGTGGCGGCAAAGAGGTGCAACTGCTTGCGCTGGCTCTGCCAGGCATATTGCACCTGCGCCGACGCTCCGTTGTGGTCCAGCGTGAACCATGTGCCCCGCTGAAGTTCCTGGGCCCAGGCCACCATGGCATCGTCCACCGGCGCCCCGTTGTCGGCAATGACGTGGATGGAGGACGCATCGATGCCGAGCATCATTTCGATGTTGTCGGCATTGAGCGGCATGTCGCCCAGCGTGGCATCCCCGATGAAGTCTTCCAGGTTGGCCAGGCGTTTGGCCATGGCGTCGATGTGCGCCTGCGGAATGGAAGCCGTCTTGGACAGGAAGGCATCGGCCAGGGTATCGGTCAGCACCTTGATCTGGGCGTCCTGGGCTGCTCCGTCGATCCCCATCAACGCCAGACCCTGGCGCAGGCGTTGCAGCAGGCCGGGCAGGCTCTGGATGACCTGCGCCCGGTCGCTGCGATTGGGCTTGGCGCTGGCCGCCCAGACCAGATCGGCGGCCGTGCGCTTGAAGGTGACGGTATCGGCGTGCTGCGGCCCCTCGCGCACGGCCGACAGCGCCAGCACCTCGGCCCAGGTCTTGAAAAGGAACTCCCGGATTTCTTCGCGCACCGGCATGTCGCGCAGCATGGTGCGCAGCTCGATCGTGTACTGGATGGCCAGCGTTTCCTTCTGCTCCACCTGCTGCGCCACGCTGACGAGGCGCGAAGTGGCCTGCTTTTGGGTCAGGAACTTCGACAGGAATTTTTCGAACTCGTCGTACACCAGCTGAAAGACCCGTCGTCCGGTCTCGGGGTATTGCTCGATCACCTGCACCACACGGCGAATTTCCGCCTCCAGGGCGCTGCCATTGATCGTGGTGGCATCAAACCCCATGACGCACGCCCCCATGCGGTCAATGAGCTGGCGGGCCGGGTGGGCGATGTTGCTGAAGAACTCCGGCTCAGCCAGGGCCACGCGCAGCACCGGCACCTGCAGGCGCGCAAACCACACGCGCACGGCAGGTGGAATGCGGTCCTCGGCCAGAATGCTCTGGAACATCAGCGCCACCACCTCGATGATGGCCTTTTCTCCTGCCGTCGAGGCCTTCTTCTTCAATTCGGTGGAACGCTCCCGTACCACGCCCGCCAGTTGCACCACAGCGGCCGGGCTGTAGTCTTCGATGAGCGTGGCGACGCCGCTGTAATAGGTGTCAGCCTGGACACGGTGGGCCGTGAGGGCATGTGCCAACGCGGCCGAGGCGGGTGGTGCGTTCACCAGGTCAAAGCCGGTGGCGGGCTGGGTGAGCAGCCGCCGCAGTTGCCCCATGACGCCCTGGGCGCGCTGGCGTGCACGCGACAGCGGGGTCATGCCGGTGGCGAAAACCGTTCCCGTTCCCATGCCCTGTTGCTGGGCCTTTCTCGGTGGTGCGGCGCCGCGTGCTGCAGCCACCGCCTCCCGGCTTTGCGTCAGTGCCTGTGACGCCAATCCGGACGCTCCCGCATCGCTGCCTGCCACCGCACCGCCCTCGGTCCGGCGCACACGCGCGCGCAGATCGGTTTGCGGGATGACACCCTGCTCCACATAAAACACGTTCACAGCCTGGTAGGCCTTTTGCAGCAGGTTGGCCAGGTCGCGCTGCAAGGGGTCCACCACGGTCATCAGGTCGGTGCGCGGCAGGCCGGCCTTGCACCATTGCTCGACAACGATCAGGCAGACGGCCTCTGGGCGAAGAATGTCATTGCTGTCGAGGTCCTGGCCTTCCAGGGACTGGGTTCGCTGCCGTACCGTGTCGAGCTGGTGGCTGACCTGTTCGGTGATCGTGAGCGCCATGCGGGAGGCGGCGATCTTGTTTTCCACCACATCGTCGCTGAGCAACTCGAAGTGGCCGCCACTGGCCCGGGCATCCCGTGTCGTGCTGATATGCGGGACCAGTGACTCGCGCAGTGCACTGTCCAGGTGCGCCACCCAGTCGCCGTGGTGTCGCTGATAGAGCTGCCAGGCATCTCGCCGCGACTGCATCTCGCGCTGCGTGCCGGTCTGGGACATCAGCTGGGTCAGGAAATCCAGAACCGTCTTGTCCACATCGGGCAGCCCGGCGCAGAGTCCTTCCACAAACTTCTGGCGCGCCTGGCGGGCCAGGCGGCGCGGCGGAATGGAAGGGGAAGGGGCGGGCATGTCTCAATGGTAGCGTGGTGGCGCGTCAGACCGTGGCCCCGGCATTGGAATCGTTCGGGTCTTCATCCTTCCTGGCAGCCTTGACGAGGTCTTCCCGTTTGACGCCCAGCCACATGGCAATGGCGGCTGCGACGAACACCGACGAGTAGATGCCGAACAGGATGCCGATGGTCAGCGCCAGCGCAAAGTTGTGCAGGCTCGGGCCGCCAAAGAAGAACATCGACAGCACCATCGCCTCGGTGGAGGCGTGGGTGATGATCGTGCGGCTCATGGTGCTGGTAATCGCGTGGTCGATCACCTCGTGCGTGTTCATCTTGCGGTATTTGCGGAAGGCCTCGCGGATCCGGTCGAAGATCACCACCGATTCGTTCACCGAATAGCCCAGCACCGCCAGCACGGCCGCCAGCACCGACAGCGAAAACTCCCACTGGAAGAACGCAAAGAAGCCCAGGATGATCACCACGTCATGCAGGTTGGCGATGATGGCGGCCACGCCGAACTTCCACTCGAAGCGAAAAGCCAGGTAAACCACAATGCCCACCACCACCATGGCCAGCGCCATGAGGCCTCCGTGCACCAGTTCTTCGCCCACCTGCGGCCCGACAAACTCGGTGCGCCGCAGCGTCACAGCCGGATCGGCCGCCTTGAGCGCGGCAATGACCTGTTCGCTTTGCTGGGCAGAAGTCACGCCCTTTTGCACGGGCAGGCGGATCATCACATCGCGCGCGGTGCCGAAGTTCTGCACCTGCACGTCGGCGTAGCCCAGGCCGGAAACCGTCTCGCGCACCTTCGCCAGTTCGGCCGGCTGGCTGTAAGCCACCTCCATCACCGTACCGCCGGTGAACTCCACCGACAGGTGCAGGCCGCGCGTGAGCAGAAAGAACACTGCCAGCGCAAAGGTGATGAAGGAAATCGCGTTGAAAACCAACGCGTGCTTCATGAAGGGGATGTCTTTTCTGATGCGGAAAAACTCCATGATTTCTATTCCTTGGTTGGAGTTTTCAGAGGAAGCTCATGTGCGCGCAGCGCGGGTGATGCTGGAACTAAGAATTCCATGGTCTTCCTCCTTTAGTTGGTCTTGACCACGGCGGTGCCGGCGTCTGGTTTCCAGACCTGTCCGATCGACACGCTCTTGAGCTTTTTCTGGCGGCCATACCAGAGGTTCACCACGCCGCGCGAGAAGAACACAGCCGAGAACATGCTGGTCAGGATGCCGATGGTGTGCACCACCGCAAAGCCGCGCACGGGCCCGGAGCCAAACGCCAGCAGCGCCAGACCCACGACCAGCGTGGTCACGTTGGAGTCCAGAATGGTCGCCCAGGCTCGCTCGTAGCCCGCGTGGATGGCCGCCTGCGGCGACAGGCCATCGCGCAATTCCTCGCGGATGCGCTCGTTGATCAGCACGTTCGAGTCAATGGCCACGCCCAGCGCAAGCGCCATGGCGGCAATGCCGGGCAGGGTCAGCGTGGCTTGCAGCATCGACAAAATGGCCAGCAGCAGCAGCACGTTCACCGACAGCGCCAGGGTGGAAAACACGCCAAACAGCCGGTAATACACGCACATGAAGGCGGCCACGGCCAACATGCCCCAGACCACGCTATGGATGCCGCGCTCGATGTTGTCGGCGCCCAGGCTCGGGCCAATGGTGAATTCCTCGATGATCTCCATCGGTGCGGCCAGCGAGCCGGCACGCAGCAGCAGTGCGGTGTCGTTGGCTTCGGCCGTCGTCATGCGGCCGGAGATCTGCACGCGGCCGCCACCGATTTCGCTGCGGATGACGGGGGCCGTGACCACTTCGCCCTTGCCCTTTTCAAACAGCACGATGGCCATGCGTTTGCCGATGTTTTCGCGTGTGATGTCGCGGAAGATGCGCGAGCCCTTGGCGTCCAGCGTCAGGTTGACGGTGGGTTCCTGGGTCTGACCGTCAAAGCCGGGCTGGGCATCCGTGAGGTTTTCGCCGGTCAGGATGACCTGCTTTTTCACGATGACGGGCTGGCCGCTGCGTTCCAGATAGCGTTCGGAGCCAAACGGCACGGGGCCACGGCCCATTTCGGCGGAGCGCGCTTCGGTGCCTTCGTCCACGAGGCGAACTTCCAGCGTGGCCGTGCGGCCCAGAATGTCCTTGGCCTTGGCCGTGTCCTGCACGCCCGGCAGCTGCACCACGATGCGGTCCAGGCCTTGCTGCTGGATCACCGGCTCGGCTACACCGAGTTCGTTGATGCGGTTGTGCAGCGTGACGATGTTCTGCTTGAGCGCCTGCTCCTGCACGCGGCGCGTGGCCTCGGGCTTGATGGTGGCGCGCAACCGGAACTCGCCGCCGTCGGGCTGGCTGGTTGTCTGCAGGTCGGTGAACTGGTCGGAGATCAGGTTGCGCGTGGCCGTCTGCGTGGCTTCGTCGCGCACCTTGATGTCGATGGTCTGGCCGTCTCGGCTGATGCCGCCATGGCGGATGTTCTTGTCACGCAGTGCGGTGCGGATATCGCCAGCATAGGACTCGGCCTTCTTGGTCAGCGCGGCCTGCATGTCCACCTGCAGCATGAAGTGCACGCCACCGCGCAGGTCCAGCCCCAGGTACATGGGGCGCGCATGCAGGGCGGTCAGCCAGGCGGGCGAACGCGACACCAGGTTCAGCGCCACGATGTACGAGGGATTCGCGGGGTCGGGCACCAGCGCCTTCTGGATGGCGTCGCGGGCCTTGAGCTGGTTGTCGGGGTATCGAGGCGCGCACGCACCGAGCCGCCATCGAGCGTCACCATGTCGGGCGTGACACCCGCCGCCTTCAGCACTTCCTCTACGCGCTGCTGCACGGCCAGATCCACCTTGACGGTGGCCTTGGCCGACGAAACCTGCACCGCAGGCGCTTCGCCGAAGAAATTGGGCAGGGTGTACAGGGCACCTACCAGCAGCACGATCACCAGGATCGCGTACTTCCAGACCGGGTAACGGTTCATGATCGCGCTCTTATCAGTTGTCCATGGCGCATGGCGCCAGCCCCTGCCAGGGATGCCGTGGAACTGGCTTTGCCAGGCCACCGGCATCGTCCCCCGTCCCGCGCGTTGCGCGAGAGAAGGGGGAAGCGGCGCAGCCGCTCAGGGGGATGTTCATCGTTACTTGACCGTGCCCTTGGGCAGCACCTGCGCCACGGCGCTGCGCTGGACCTGCACTTCCACACCGCTGGCGATTTCGATGTGCAGGAAACCTTCGGACAGGCGCGTGACCTTGCCGATGATGCCGCCGGCCGTGGCCACTTCATCGCCCTTGGCGATGGCGTCGATCATGGCGCGATGCTCTTTCTGGCGCTTCATCTGGGGGCGGATCATGACGAAGTACAGCACCACGAACATCAGCACCAGGGGCAGCATGCCCGTGAGCGAGGACATGATGTCACCACCGCCCGTGGCGGCGGCAGGAGCGGTCTGGGCAAAAGCAGAAGAAATAAACACGGACAGGACTCCACAATGGATAGGCAAAACACATAACGCGCCGCAGGCAGCCTCACAAGCGCCGGCCGGGGCGGAACTGGCCATTGTATGCGGGGCCCTGCGCCGCGCCCAAGGTCTAAAACCCAGGCCGACGGCGGGTGTTTGCCGCGCCCGGTGATCTGCCCGGTGGACGTTGGAAAGATGGATGAAATCAGCCTGCAGCGCTTAATGGATAAGCGCTTGAAGCTATTTATTTAATAGCATTCGCCCATGCGGCGGTGCCAACTTTCATGGCGCGATGGTCCATGCACCGCTGCTCAGGCCGCCTGGCGCTGGGGCGCGGTCGCCGCGCCGCCCCGCCACTGCGCCATCAGGCCGGTCCATTTCGGGCGCACTGTCTTCAGGTGGCGCTCCTTCACATGTCCGTAGCCGCGGATGCCCTCGGGAAGGCTGGCAATTTCCACAGCCAACGGCAGCTTCTCGGGGGTGAGGCCCGCCAGCAACTCGTCGATGCAGGCGCGATACTCCACGATCAGGGCGCGCTCTGTGCGGCGCTCCTCCGTCTTGCCGAAGATGTCCAATGCGGTGCCGCGCAGTCCTTTCATGCGGGCCAGCACGCCAAAGGCGCTGCGGATCCAGGGGCCAAACCGCTGCTTGACCAGTTCGCCCTGGTCGTTCTTCTTGGCCGTCATGGGTGGCGCCAGGTGGTGCACCAGCTTGTAGTCGCCTTCAAACATCGAGGCGATCTTGTCCGTGAACGCCTTGTCGGTGTGCAGGCGAGCCACTTCGTACTCATCCTTGTAGGCCATCAGCTTGAACAGGTAACGCGCCACGGCTTCGGACAGGCGGGTGGTGGTGCCCAGCTTCGCTTCGGCCGCCTTCACCTTGTCGACAAACGCCTGGTAGTCGGCGGCATAGGCGGCATTCTGGTAACCGGTGAGGAAGTCGACGCGTTTGGCCACCATTTCGGCCAACGAAGGTTTCTTCACAAACTCGATGACCTGAGCCGCCTTGAAAAGCGCCTGCACCGCGGCGAGGTCGTGCGCGCAGCGCCGGCCCCATTCAAACGCCGCCTTGTTGTTGTCGACCTGCACGCCATTGAGTTCCATGGCACGCATCAGCGAGGCCAGGTTCAGGGGCACGCGGCCCTTTTGCCAGGCGTAGCCCAGCATCAACGGGTTGGTGTAGATGCTGTCGCCCAGCAGTTGCACGGCCACCTGTTCCGCGTCGAAGCTGCCCACACCGCCCGCGCCCACCGCCGCAGCGATGGCGCTGTCGCAGTTGGCGCCAGGGAACTGCCAGTTGGGGTTGGTCACGAAGGCCGCCGTGGGCGTGCCATGTGTGTTGAGCGCCACGAAGGTGCGGCCTGGCTGCATCACGGCCAGCGTGTATTTGTGGGCCGCCACGATGGAATCACAACCGATCACCAGGTCGGCCTTGGCGGTGTCGACCTTGGTGGTGTAGATGGCGTCCTGCCGGTTGGCAATCTGGATATGGCTCCAGGTGGCGCCGCCCTTTTGCGCCAGGCCGCCGGCGTCCTGCGTGACCACGCCCTTGCCTTCGAGGTGCGCTGCCATGCCCAGCAGCGAGCCGATGGTGATCACGCCCGTGCCGCCCACGCCGCCCACCACGATGCCCCAGGCGGTTTCGGCCACGGGCAGCGCGGGCTCGGGGATGGCGGGCAGGCTGGCGAGGTCGCCCTTTTTCTCCTTTTTGGGCTTTTTGAGCTGGCCGCCCTCCACCGTGATGAAACTCGGGCAAAAGCCCTTGAGGCAGGAGTAGTCCTTGTTGCAGGTGCTCTGGTTGATGCGGCGCTTGCGGCCGAACTCGGTTTCCACGGGCTCGACCGACAGGCAGTTCGATTGCACCGAGCAGTCGCCGCAGCCCTCGCACACCAGCTCGTTGATCACCACGCGCTTGGCCGGGTCGACCATGGAGCCGCGTTTGCGGCGGCGGCGCTTCTCGGTGGCGCAGGTCTGGTCGTAGATGATGGCCGTGCAACCCTCAAGTTCTCGGAACTCGCGCTGGATGCGGTCGAGCTCGTCGCGGTGGAACACCTCGACGCCAGGCGGCAGGTCGTTGATCAGTTCAGGGTGGCCGGCGCGCACGGCGCTGCTGTCCAGCCGGTGCGTGCGGCCGTGGTATTTCTCGGGCTCGTCGGTCACCACGACCAGTTTGACCACGCCTTCGGCGCGCAGGCTGTGCGCGATCTGCGCCACAGAGTGGCCCTCGGGCCGCTCGCCCACCTGCTGGCCGCCCGTCATGGCCACGGCATCGTTGTAGAGCACCTTGTAGGTGATGTTGACACCGGCCGCGATGCTCTGGCGGATCGCCAGCAGGCCGCTGTGAAAGTAGGTGCCGTCGCCCAGGTTGGCAAACACATGCGCATCTTTGGTGAAGGGCGCCTGGCCCACCCACGAAACCCCCTCGCCGCCCATCTGCGTGAAGGTGCTGGTGCTGCGGTCCATCCACACCGTCATGTAGTGGCAGCCAATGCCGGCCACGGCGCGCGAACCCTCGGGCACGCGGGT
This sequence comes from Acidovorax carolinensis, assembly GCF_002157145.1. Classification (NCBI taxonomy): domain Bacteria; kingdom Pseudomonadati; phylum Pseudomonadota; class Betaproteobacteria; order Burkholderiales; family Comamonadaceae; genus Acidovorax; species Acidovorax carolinensis. Next base: position 4,001,805 of record NZ_CP021361.1, on the reverse strand, counting down.
GCTGGTGTTGTGCGGGCAGCCGCTGCAGAACCACGGGGCGCGCTCACCGGTGTCCACCTTCAGCTCTGTCATCGCGCGTTCGCTGGCTTCGATGATGGCGATGCGCGAATCCATGCGGGCGATGATGTCGTTTGATACGCCCAGTTTCTTCAGGCGCTTGGCGATGGCCTTGGCGATGATGGCGGGCGTGAGGTCGGCCTTGGCACGCAGCAGCCAGTTCTGGCTGGGGTTGGGCATGGACCATTCGCCGCCCGTGGCATCGCCCTCGGGCTCGTCGAATTTGCCCAGCACGTTGGGGCGCACATCGGCGCGCCAGTTGTACAGCTCTTCTTTCAGCTGGTATTCGATGACCTGGCGCTTTTCCTCGACCACCAGGATCTCCTGCAAGCCCTGCGCAAAGTCGCGCGTGATGGTGGCTTCCAGCGGCCACACCACGTTGACCTTGTGCACGCGAATGCCCAACTGGCGGCAGGTGTCGTCATCAAGGCCCAGATCCACCAGCGCCTGGCGCGTGTCGTTGTAGGCCTTGCCGCTGGCGATGATGCCAAAGCGGTCGTTCTTGCCTTCGATCACGTTGTAGTTGAGCTTGTTGGCGCGCACATAGGCCAGGGCCGCGTACCACTTGTAGTCCATGAGGCGCGCCTCCTGCTCCAGCGGCGCGTCGGGCCAGCGGATGTGCAGGCCGCCGGGCGGCATCGCAAAGTCCTCGGGCATCACGATCTTTACGCGGTCCGGGTCGATGTTGATGCTGCTGGACGACTCCACCACCTCCTGAATCGTCTTCATGCCCGACCAAACGCCCGAAAAACGGCTCATGGCAAAGGCGTGCAGCCCCATGTCCAGGATTTCCTGCACGCTGCTCGGGAAGAATACCGGCGTGCCGCAGGCCTTGAAGATGTGGTCGCTCTGGTGCGCTGCCGTGCTGCTCTTGCTGATGTGGTCGTCGCCAGCGATGGCGATCACGCCGCCGTGCTTGGCCGTGCCCGCCATGTTGGCGTGCTTGAACACGTCCGAGCAGCGGTCCACGCCCGGGCCCTTGCCGTACCAGATGCCGAACACGCCATCGAACTTCTTGCTTTGCGGGTACAGATCGAGCTGCTGCGTGCCCCACACGGCCGTGGCGCCCAGTTCTTCGTTCACGCCGGGCTGGAAGACGATGTTGTTGGCCCCCAGGTGCTTCTTGGCCGCCCACAGCGCCTGATCGTAGGTGCCCAGCGGCGAGCCGCGGTAGCCGCTGATGAAGCCGGCCGTGTTCAGCCCCGCTGCCGCATCGCGCTGGCGTTGCAGCATGGGCAGGCGCACGAGGGCCTGCACGCCGCTCATGAAGGCGCGGCCCTCGCCCAAGGTGTATTTGTCGTCGAGCGAGACGGTTTCCAAGGTCTTGCGGATGTGTTCGGGCAATGGGGCGTTCATGTCTGTTTCCGGTTGTGGGGCGCTCACAGCCGCCGCCTTGTGGGCGGTGCCGGGCAACCTCGTGGGTGGCTGCGGGCAGTTTAGGCACTGTGACGCGCTATGTGCTTTCGTTTTCATGCCACGTTTACCCTCGATTCAGAAAGGATCTTTCTTAAAATGGCCAGATCATGAATAATTTGGACAAATACGACCTGGCCATCCTCGGCGAGCTGCAGGCCAACGCGCGGCTGACCAATGCCGAACTGGCCCAGCGCGTGGGCCTGTCGGCTGCGCCCTGCTGGCGGCGCGTGCGGGCGCTGGAAGACGAAGGCTTCATCAAGGGCTACCACGCCGAGATCGACCGGCACAAGATCGGCCTCGGTGTGCTGGCCTTTGTGCGGCTGGACGCCGACCGCAGCACGGGCAACCTGACGCGGGCCATGGAAGAGGCCATTCGCCAGATCCCCGAAGTGGTGTCCTGCCACTACATCAGCGGCACCGGCACCTTCGAGTTGCAGGTGGTGGCGCGCGACCTGGACAGCTTTTCGCTGTTTGCCCGCGACGTGCTACTCAACCTGCCCAATGTGAAAGACATGCACACGAGTTTTTCGCTGGGCGAAGTGAAAGCCAGCGGCGACCTGCCACTCACACACCTGGCGCGTGGCCGCCCTTGATGCTATTGATTAAATAGCTAATAGCGCTTGCTGGCAAACCGCTGGTGACTGATTTGACTCATGTTTTTATGGGCCATGCCCATGGGCGGCTACGGGTCGCGAAGGCAGGCGCTGCGCTGGCGGGCCGGACAACGCACAATGGCGGGGCATGCCCCCACAGCCTCCCCACGACAGCGCCCACAGCGCTTTTCCAGCCGCACCGCCTGCGTCCCCACTGTCGCCGGCCGATACGGCGACGGCCGCCCTCGGTGCAGAAGAGGCAGCCGCCGCCACGCTGAGCGAAAGTACCGCCCAGCGGGCTTCCCTTTCCCCCCTGGCGCCGCTGTCGGTGCCGGTTTTCCGAATGCTCTGGCTGACCTGGGTGGCGGCCAACACCTGCATGTGGATGAACGACGTGGCGGCCGCCTGGCTCATGACCACGCTCACCACCTCGCCCATCCTGGTGGCGCTGGTGCAGTCGGCCTCCACGCTACCCGTCTTTTTGCTGGGCTTGCCCAGCGGCGCGCTGGCCGACATCCTGGACCGGCGGCGTTACTTCATCGTCACGCAGTTCTGGGTGGCCGCCGTGGCGCTGGTGCTGTGCGCGGCCATTTTGGTGGGCGGCATGACGGCGCCGCTGCTGCTGGCCTTGACTTTTGCCAACGGCATCGGCCTGGCGATGCGCTGGCCGGTGTTCTCGGCCATCGTGCCCGAGCTGGTGAGTCGCCCGCAACTGCCGGCGGCCCTGGCGCTCAATGGCGTGGCCATGAACGCCTCGCGCATCATTGGCCCGCTGTTGGCGGGCGCCATCATCGCCAGCGCTGGCAGCGCCTGGGTGTTTGTGCTCAATGCCGTGTTGTCGGTGGCCTCGGGCCTGGTGATCATGCGCTGGAAACGCACCCATGTGCCCAGCCCGCTGGGGCGTGAAAAACTGCCCAGCGCGATGCGTGTGGGCCTGCAGTTTGTGCGCCAGTCGCCGCGCATGCGGGCCGTGCTCTGGCGCATCGCCCTGTTTTTCCTGAACGCCACGGCGCTGATGGCGCTGTTACCGCTGGTGGCCAAGGGGCTTGACGGCGGGGGCGCGGGAACGTTCACGCTGCTGCTGGCCTCCATGGGGGCGGGCGCCATCGTGGCCGCCATGTTTTTGCCGCGCCTGCGCCAGGCCATGGCGCGCGATGTGCTGGTGATGCGCGGCACGCTGCTGCAGGCGGCCGCCATGGCGGCGATGGCCATTGCGCCCAATGTTTACGTGGCCGTGCCCGCCATGGTGCTGGCTGGTATGGCGTGGATCACCACGGCCAATTCGCTCAGCGTGTCGGCCCAGCTGGCGCTGCCCAACTGGGTGCGCGCACGGGGCATGTCGATCTTCCAGATGGCCATCATGGGCGCCACCGCGCTGGGCGCCGCCTTGTGGGGGCAGGTGGCCACGGTGAGCTCGGTGCACCTGAGCCTGGCGCTGGCCGCGCTGACGGGCGTGATCGCCATGGCCCTGGTGCAGCGCCTGGTGACCGACCGCCACATGGAAGAAGACCTCAGCCCCTCGCAAGCCTTCAAGGCCCCGGTGGCGGCCACGCCGCCGCAGGCCGGGCGCGTGGTGGTCACCATCGAATACACCGTTGACCCGGCGCGCGGCGCAGAATTTCGCGCCCTCATGCAGGAAAGCCGCCGCAGCCGCTTGCGCCAGGGGGCGCTGTCGTGCGACTTGCTGCACGACCTGGCCGATCCGGCGCGCTATGTGGAGCAGATCGTGGACGAGTCCTGGACCGAGCACCTGCGCCGCTTTGACCGGGTCACGGCGTCCGATGTGGCGCTGCGCGAGCGCAAACTGGCGTTCCACCGGGGCGAATCGCCGCCTGAGGTGCGGCGCTACCTGATGGAGCGCTGACATCGCCATGGTGCCCGGCGTCTTGGAATTTTGCTCCTAAAAAATAGCTGATTGCGTTTACCCCATAAGCGCAAACGCCTGTTTTTCATCCAAATCAGCGGAGCGCGATGCCAGGGACGACATCGTTTCAACGCGGCCCGCTCAGCGCGGCCACAGGGCCCACAGGCGCAGGCCCTGCTTGAGCCGTCCGGCCAGTTCGCCTGCCTCTGCGCCCCATCCGGCGAAATAGTCGGCCCGCACCGCACCCACGATGGCGCTGCCGGTGTCCTGCGCCATCACCAGGCGCTGCATGGACACCTGCGGGCCCCTGGACGCCAGCCACACCGGCGTGCCATAGGGAATGCTCTGGCGATCCACCGCAATCGAGCGGCCGGGCGTGAGGGGCACGCCCTGCGCGCCGCGCGGGCCGAACTGGGCGTCCAGCGGGCTCAAGGGCTCTTCGCGGAAGAACACGTAGCGCGGGTTGCTCCACAGCAGTTCGTTGGTGCGCTGCGGGTTTTGTGCCAGCCAGGCGCGGATGCCGGGCCAGGTGGCATCGCGCGTTGCGCCCTGGTCGAGCAGCCAGCGGCCCACGCTCTGGTAAGGCTGATCGTTGGTGCCTGCATAGGCCACCCGCGCGGTGGTGATGCGGCCGTCGGCCTCGGTGATTTGCAGCCGGCCCGAGCCCTGGATGTGCAGCACCATGGATTCGACCGGATCGCGCAGCCAGGCAATCGCCCGCCCCTGCAACGCGGCCTGGGCCTCGGGCAGGGTGTCGATCTGCTGGCGCGTGAACCAGGGCTTGCGCGCACCGTGCCCTGCGGGCAGGCCGTACACCGGCACGGTGTAGCCGTTGCCGGGCTGGCGTGCGGCGTCGATCATGGGCTCGTAATAGCTGGTCAGCAGGCCTTCGGCATTGCCGTCGACGGCTTCGACGCGGTAGGGCTGCAGGCGCCGCACCATCCAGGCGCGCTGCTCGTCGGCGCTGGCAATGCTGAGCTGGCGCACTTCGCTGCACAGGGGGGCAAAGGCGGGCGCGGGGCGCTCGCACCCCTTGATCCAGGCGTTCCAGGCCTCGTGCAGGGCGTCGTCGGCAAAGCCGGGCAGTTCGGCCCAGCGCACCGGCACCCAGCGGCTCTTGGGCTGCACCATGGCCGGCGGCAGTGGCCCGGTATCGCCTGGCATGGCCGTGTCACCCGGGGTCGACGGCACAGGGATGGCCCCTGGCCGCGCGGGGCTTGGCGCCGGCGCGGTGGAGCAGGCAGCCAGCGTTCCTACAATCAGCGCCGTCATCACAAGGCGCAGGAGTGTCAATTTCATGGGGCTGATTTTGCTTGAAGCGTTGCTGGCGCTGGTGGTGCTCGCGCTGATTGTCTGGTGGACGATGTTTTCGGGGCGCAAACGCGGCGAACTGACGCCACCGCCCGACAAAGACTCCGAGCCGCCCGCGCCATGAGCGCAGGGCCGAATTCGCAAGCTTTCGTCCTACACGGCGCCTTCCTGCTGGCCGATACCCTTGTTCCGGCGTAGAGTGAACACTGCCGACTCATCATCGGATTTTCATTCCGTCCCATCATTTACAAGGAGCCTAGCCATGCGCAAATACTTTATTCCCGGCGTCGTCGCCGTTGTCGTCCTGGCCACCGGTTGCGCCGAGATGACCGATACCCAGCGCCGCACCGCCACGGGCGCCGGCGTGGGCGCACTGGCCGGTGCCGTGCTCAGCTCGGCCACGGGTGGCCGCGCGGGCACCGGCGCCGTCGTGGGTGCCGGTGTGGGCGCCCTGGGCACCTACATCTGGTCGCAGAACATGGAGCGCCAAAAGCGCGAAATGGAGCAGGCCACGCAGGGCACGGGCATTGCCGTGACGCAGACGCAGGACAACCAGCTTAAGCTGGATATCCCGAGCGACATTTCCTTTGCCGTGGGCCGCTCGGACATCCAGTCCAACTTCGCACCGGTGCTGGACCGTTTCGCCGAGGGCTTGCGCAACAACCCGAACACCGACGTGCGCATCATCGGCCACACCGACAACACCGGCAGCGATGCCGTGAACAACCCGCTGTCGCTGGACCGTGCGGCCAGCACGCGCAATTACCTCACGGGCCGGGGCGTGGACGGGCGGCGCATTTCCATCGAAGGCATGGGCGAACGCCAGCCCATTGCCACCAACGACACTGCCCAAGGCCGCAGCCGCAATCGCCGGGTCGAGATTTATGTAGGCGAGCGCCCCCGGGGCTAAAGCGCAGGCACTTGCGCAGCGGCCCGAAGCGGTTTCACGGGCCGGTGCGCAGCAGGTTGGCCAGCTCCACCGCTGACTTGACCTGCATCTTGTCGAACACCCGCGAGCGGTGCACCTCGACGGTGCGCACGCTGATGTCCAGCTGATCGGCAATCAGCTTGTTGGGCAGGCCGGCCACCACGAGGTCCATCACATCGCGCTCACGCTCGGTGAGATCCTGCAGGCGCAGCTGCAGGCTGCTGCGCTGGCGCAGTTGCTCCAGGTGCGCGGCCGACTGCGCCAGCGCCTGCTCGATGCGATCGACCAGTGCGTTGTCGGAAAACGGCTTTTCATAGAAGTCGAAGGCCCCGCGCTTGACGGCATCGACGGCGGTGGGCACATCGGCATGGCCGGTCAGAAAGATCACCGGCATGGCTGCCAGGTCGCCGCGCGCCAGCAGCAGGTCGAACAGGGCCAGCCCACTCAGGCCCGGCATGCGCACGTCCAGCAGCAGGCAGCATGGCTGGTTCGGCGCGGGGCGGGCTTGCCGCATTGCGTCAAAAGCCTCGGCGCTGTCGAACGATTCGCTGAGCAGGCGGCGTGAGCGCAGCAACCAGGCGAGCGCTTCGCGCACGCCCGCGTCATCGTCCACGATGTACACAAGGGCGTCGGATATGGGTTCCATCAGGGTGCGGGAGGTTGGCTGACAACAGGCAAGGTGAAGGTGAATACCGTACCACGCGGCGCATGGGGTTCGTAGGCCAGGAAGCCGCCATGCTGCTCGACCACCGTGCGGCACATGCTCAAGCCCAGTCCCATGCCTTCGGCGCGCGTGGTGAAGAACGGCGTGAAAAGTTGCTGCGCCACCTCGGGCGCGATACCGACGCCGCCATCGGTCACCGAAAACTCCAGCCAACCGCTGTAGGCATTGGACGCGCCGCGCCGCACCCGGATGGCCAGGATGCGGGGGTGGATGGCCGGATCGTCCATGGCCTGCATGGCATTGCGCGCCAGGTTCAGCAGCACCTGCTCGACCATGGTGCGGTCGCAGAGGGTGCGCGGCAGATCGGGTTCTACCGAGGTCTGTACGCGCACGCCGAGCTTGCGGGCCTGCAGGCTGATGATGGGCAGGATGGCGTCGAGCAGTTCCTGGGGGTTTACGGCCTCGCGGGTCTGGTCGCGGCGACGCACGAAGTCGTGCACGCTTTTTATCACGCGTCCGGCGCGCTCAGCCTGGCGGGCAATGTGTTGCATCGCCATGCGCACGTCCTGCATGTCGCCGGGTTGGACCGCGCCGGGGGCGCTGGAATCGAGCAGGTTCAGCGAACCGGTGGCATAGCTCGAAATGGCCGCCAGCGGCTGGTTGAGCTCGTGGCTCAGCAGCGAGGCCATTTCGCCCACGGTGGCCAGCCGGGCCGTGGCCTGCAGGCGCTCCTGGGAGGCGCGCGAGAGCTCCTCGATGCGGCGCTGTTCGCTGATGTCCAGAAACGCACTCATCCAGCCGGTGTGCAGCCCCTGGGCATTGATCAGTGGCGCCTCGATGATCAGCACCGGAAAGCGCGTGCCGTCCTTGCGCATGAAGACCGATTCGAAGCCCTCGCGCGGCGGCATCCCGCCGGCAAAGCGCGTGGCCTGGCGCTGCCGGTATTCTTCGGCGAGTTCGGGCGGCCAGTAGGGCGCTGAGGTGCTTTGCCCCAGGAGCTCTTGCGGGCTGAACCCCACCATGGCGCAGAACGCGGGGTTGACGTAGGTGATGCGTCCCTGCAGGTCGCGTGCGCGCAGGCCGGTCACCAGGGAGTCTTCCATGGCCTTGCGAAAGGCCAGGGCGTCTGCCAGGTCACGCTCTGCCTGCAGCCTGCGGCGGTTGTCCCGCACCAGCACCACCATCACGGTTACCAGCGCAATCGACATGGCGGTGACCAGCGCGGTCAGCACGTTGGGAAAGAGGTTGGGTGCGCCATGCCAGCTGTCCATGCGCAACACCAGCGTGGTGCCCGGCAGGTCGAGCAGCTGCTGGGCCGTGAACATGCGCGTGCCGCGCCGGGCTGCGCCCAGCACGGCCAGCCGGGTGCCATCGGCCTCGGTGAACGAGGCCTCCTGGCTGCGCGTCAGGTTGTGCCCCACCAGGTCCACCAGCATTTCCTGCAGGGCGTAGGTGGCCACCACGAAGCCCGCGGGGCGCCCGGCGCGGTTCAGGGGCAGGCACAGCTCCATCATCTCCGAGCCCAGGCCGTCGCCATGCGGCTGGAAATAGCTGCTCGAATAGGCGGGGGCACCCAGCCGGCGGGCATTGGTGCAGGCCAGCGCCGCATCGGAATGCGCGCCTTCACGGCTGGCGGCGTCCCACGCCACCGGGCGGTAAGGGGTCTGGGCATAGGCGCGCAAGCGCAGGTTGGCGTCCCGCCACTCGATGCGCACCAGTTCGCGGCGTTGGCGCAGCAATTCGGTCGCATTGACTTCCCAGGCCAGCAGGCCCGGGTCACCTGCCTGAAGTGCCTGCAGGCTCTGCACGTTGCGCGAGAGCGCAGTGCGGATGTCGGAGCCCGCGTCCGCGGTGTCCCGCTCCAGCCGGGATTGCACCTGGCTGGCCTCGTAGCGCCCGGCCAGCCAGACCAGCGTGACCAGCATCGATGCCACCAGGACCACCAGCAGGGTCCAGAGCGACCACCGGCGCCACGCGCTGCGCCAGCGCTGCCAGGGCGTGCGGGTGCGTGGCGGCAGACTGCTCACAGGACGCGGTGCTCCAGTGCGGGCAGCTGCGCGCGTACCTGGCGCACGCGCCCGGCATCGAGCTCTCCCAGCACCACGCCCGGGCCCTGCGCCCGTGCGTTGACGACCAGCCCCCAGGGATCGACCAGCATGCTGTGCCCCCATGTCTGGCGACCGTTTTCGTGCAGTCCGCCCTGCGCAGGGGCCAGCACATAGGCCAGGTTCTCCACTGCGCGCGCGCGCAGCAGCAGTTCCCAGTGGGCCTGCCCGGTGGTGTGGGTGAAGGCGCTGGGCACCAGCAGCAGGTCGGCTCCTGCACTGGCGTGCAGGCGGTACAGCTCGGGAAAGCGCAGGTCGTAGCAAACGCTCAGCCCGATGCGCCAGGTGTGGCCGGTACGCGATGGCAGGTCAAACTGCACCGGCGTGGCCCCGGCCTCGATCACCCGGCCCTCGTCAAAATGCTCGTGTCCGTTGTCAAACCGGAAAAGGTGGATTTTGTCGTAGCGCGCAACGCAGTGGCCCGAGGGCGCATACACCAGCGTGGTGTTGCGCACGCGCGCCGGATCGGCGGTCTGCATGGGCAATGTGCCGCCTACCACCCACATCTGCAGCTCCTGTGCGGCCAGGGCGAGAAACGTCTGCACAATCCCATCGCCCGGGGTTTCCTGCCATGCCAGCTTGTCGGTGTCGCGCAGGCCCATGGTGCAAAAGTACTCGGGCAGCACGGCCAGTTCGGCCCCTGCCGCGGCGGCCTGCTCCAGCAGGCGGCGGGCCATGGCCAGGTTGTCGCTGCGCTGCGTGCCAGAGACCATCTGCAGGGCTGCCACTTTCATGAGGGTTCTCCGGCCGCGGGGGGCGCAGGCGTCTTGCCGGGCAATTGTGCGGCCCCCGAGGGCACGGGGGCACTGCCCGATTCCCGGCTGCGCCGCGAAATGCGCACGATATTCGGATCCGTCCAGGTGCCCCCAATCTGAAATTCCTGGGTGGCGGCCTCGATCAGCGGACCGCGCAGAAAAACCTGGGCCAGAAAGCTGCCCAGTCCGATGACCGGATTGATGGCGGTGGCGACCAGCGAAGCCGTCATGGCATTGATTTCGGGGACGACCACCACATGCAGGTCCTGGGTTTCGTGGTCGATGTTGGCACTGCCCTCCATGAGCACGGCTGCGTTGACCCCCTTCATCTGCAGGTTGTTGGTGATGGCGACACCCTGCTCGATGCGCACGTCGCCCCGCACGAAATCGAACGCGAAACCCTCGCTGAAGACGTCGCGGAAATCGAGCGTCAGGCGGCGTGGCAACGACTGCAGGCTGAGCACACCGAGCAGCTTGGCAAGCCCCGGATCGGCCTTGAGGAACTGGCCAGACTCCACATTCAGGTTGATCTGCCCCGTCATGGAGCGGTAGTCCGGGCTCATGGGCGCACCTATCCAGGCCACCTGCCCTTGCATGCGCCCCTTGCCGCGGCGCACCACCTTTTCCATGCCAAAACGGGCCAGCAGATCGCCGGAATCGCGAATGTCGAGCTGGAAGTTCATGACCGTGCGGCGGCGCGGCGCCCGTTCGCTGCCCGCCACCAACGCCCAGTTGCCGCTGCCGGTGAAGGTGGCTTCCGGCGTCATGATGTTGAACTTGCCCAGCCGCCACTCGCGCTGGGCCACATCCCCGCCCAGGTTTTGCGCTTCGATCTCCACACGCCCGAGCTGGCGGCCGCGCAGCTCAAAGTCGTCCACCACGATGTCCAGCGCGGGCATCGTGCCGGGTTGCTCGTCCAGCAGTGCTTCGAGCTGCGTGGCGGTACTTTGGGGCAGCTTCAGGCGCGCCAGCCGGGCAAACACGCGGCCCGCCGGGTTGTCACGGGTGCCGGCCTGCCGGTATTCGAGATAGCCGTTGAGCTCATCGGCGTCCAGGTTGGCACGCCAGGTGGAGCCGTCCCGCGAGCCGCCAACGACCAGGTTGTGCAATGCGCGCCCCTGCACAGTGAGCGTCTGCGCGCGCACGGCGGCGGTAGTGGGCAGATAGTCTTGCGCCGCGCTGTCTGCCTGGGTGGCGGTGGCAGGGGTGCCGGCGTCGGTGGTGGTTGCCTGTGTCAGCACCTTTTCCCAGGCGTCCACGTCAACGTGTGCCGCGCGGATGTTGGCCGCCACGCCGTCCATCGGCATGGGCGCGGATTCGCCGGCGGCCAGACCGATGCCGATGGCACCACGCACCACGCGCGTCTGGTTGCCCTGATGCTCCCGCTGGTAGCTGACCGATCCCAGCGAGCCCAGGTCCAGGGTCAACTGGTCGCGCAGGGGCGGCGGGGCCGTACCTGCCATGACCGCGGCCAAGGATTCGCGGGCCACCTGGGTCTCATAGCGCACTGGCAGCAGGGAATCTGCGGTCTTGGCCAGCGGTGCGGGCAACGTGAGGCCCATTCCCTGCAAGGTGGTGGTGACCCGTATCTCGGGAATGCCCCGGCGAAAAGCCAGCGCAAGTGTGTAGGGCGCGCTGCCGGTAGCGCTGCGCGCCAGCTGCGCAAGCATGCCCAGCTGCCGCGCCTGCTGAAGCCCCTCGGCAGTGGCCGTGCCTTGCGCCCGCACTTGCACGGCGGACTCGGTTGGGCCAGCGCCGGCCGCCAGCGCACGCATTCCGCCCTCCAGGCGCAAGTCCCCACCCAACGCGCGCGCCTGCACGCCATTCACGGAGAACCCGGTGTCGGTAAATTGCACGATGCCGCGTGCGCGCGACAGCAGGGGCGTTTCGGGTGTGATCTGCACCTCATTGCCCGCCAGCACCACACTGCCCTGCACTTTGGATTTTTCGATATCGCTGATCGGCAGGCTCAGTCGCAGCTGCAAATCGGCATTGCCCGTGCCGCTGGCCTGATCGAGCGCATGGCCTGTCATGCGCGATAGCGGGGAGGTGCGCAGGATGGTCAGCAGTTCGGACAGCGGCCCGCGCGCATCGGCGTTGACCGCGACCACGGAGTGGGACAGATCGGGAATCTGCGCCTCCACCTTGGCCAGACGCACGCCCGGCGTGCCGGCAAAACCACCGGTGGCGCCGCGCACCTGCATGGACGAGCGCTCGAACACCAGTTCGCCCGCCAGTTGCGTCAGCGCCGGCCAGGGCAACGCGCCGCCGGGTTGCAGCCGGGGTGGAACGTAGGCGTAGGTCACATCCTTGACGCGGGCTGCAATGCGGAAATCTCCCTGCCGGGGATCGTTGAAAGGCAGGTCGTGCAGGTCGCCCTTTACCCGGAACTGCACGTTGCTGGCGCTGCCCGACAGGATGGCATCGCGCACATAGTGGCGCGATTCGGCCGGGATGGATTGGGGCAGATAGCGGTGCACGCGGGTGCCGTCGGCGCGCACCAGTGTGCCCGTCAGGTCCATCACGCCGGGAAAGCGTGAAAAACGGGGGGCCTGGCTGGCGTCGCTGGTGTGCCAGCTGGCGCGCAGCTCGCCCTGAGCGTCCGCGTTGGAAAACCGCACATTGCTGGCCTGCACCGCCAGGCGTTGCCCATCCACTTGCCAGCGCAGCTCCGCACTCAGCTGGTCCAGCGGCAACACAGGGTCTTCAAAGACCCCCGGCAGAACCAGCGCACCCGACGCGATGGCCAGGCTGGCCTTGCCGCCGGCATGCGTCATGTCGATGTCCACACTGGCGCCGCGCAGACCGGGAACGCTGTTGCCCGCATCCGGTTCGCCGGCGGCCAGGGCCAGCCCCGTGACCTTGCCGCGCACCTGGTATTGCTGCAAGGCATCCAGCGGGCCGCGCCAGGTGGTGTGTACTTCGTTGACCAGCCCCTGCGGGGTGTAGGTCTGCAGTGCGGTGTGGGCGGCCTTTCCCAGTGGCAGGCGGCTGCCGATCTGGGCCAGCGCGGCAAGATCCAGGCGGTCCGCGCGCAGCTCGCCCTGGGCGGGTGCCTTGCCCGCGGCCCCCGTGTAGTGCAGGCGCAGGTTGCCCCCTGGCCACACCAGGCCATCGTCGGTCACAAACTGCAGGCCCTCGGTATAAAACTCGAAGCCGCCTTCCAGCCGCCGGCCGCCCAGCCGGCCTTCGATGGAGGGCAGCGCCAGGGCTTTGAGCTGGGGCCCCAGCGTGGCGTTGACGTCGGTCAGCAACAGGTCGGCGGTGCCACCCACAATCCGGCCGCGCTGAACGTCGGCCCAGGCGCGAACGGCGCCACGGCCTTGCGCCACCTCAAAGCCCACATCGGCATGGTGGCGCAAGCGGGAGACATCCACGCGCGAGAAATCGGCAAACAGCTGGCCGCTCCAGTGCTGCCAGTTGCCATCGCGTGCACGCAGCAGCGGCGCGCGAAACCGCCCGGTCAGCGTGAACCGCTCACCCCAGGCCGGCGGTGGCGTGGCCGCGATGCGCATGTTGTGCTGCCAGCTGCTGTTGCGCAGCAGCACATCGACCTCTTCCAGCGCCAGCTCGGGTGCGCCGCGCAGCTCGTCGGTCCAGCGCAGCGTGCCACCCTGGATGACGACTTCGCCCTGCGAAAACAGCCAGTCTGCGGCGGCGTTGTCCGCGCCCGCAGTCTCCGAGAAAGTGAGGCCCGCCACCACAATGCGGCCGTCCGCCTGCCTGCGGATGTCAAGGTCGGGGCGTTCGATGTAGAGCTGCTCGAACCCCCGGTTGAGCAGCGAGCGCGGAGACAGTGCCACCACCACGCGCGGCAGTTGCAGCGCGGCTCGCCCTTGGGCATCCAGCAGCGCCACGTCCAGAAGCTCGACGGAGGGGATCAACCCTTCGGAACGCGCCGTGATGGACCCGATGCGCACCGGTACCCCCAGCGCCCGCGCTGCCTGCGCCTCCAGTTGCGGGCGAAACTCGCCGATACGCGGCACAATCCAGCCATGCAAAGCTCCCCACCCGACGGCCAGCAGCAGCCACAGGACCAGCAGGCAACCCAGCGACCATCGCGCGAACCCGGCGACGAATCGCAACAGGCGTGTGGGGCGATTTAATGGATCGATCATTGGTGGGCTTGAATGTGGCAGGAATTATGACCCGCGACCCCGGGGTGGGTTCAGTGAAAACCGGTGTCCTTATGTATGTAGCGGCCCGCCGCGCCCCCTGCCATGTCCACCTCTTCCACTGAATTTTCGGGTTCCGCCCCTGACTCGGCCGGCCTGGCCGGGTACTCGCGTTTTTTTCAGCGCCTGCACCGCCGCTACGCACAGGATCTGGCTTTGTTGCCGGCAGGGGCGCCTGATAAAGCATCCATGGAACAGGCCTTTGCGGCGCTGCAGGAGCGCGGGTGCGACACAGCAACCGCCCTGCGCGTGCTGCGCCAGCTGGTCATGGAGCGGCTGATCCGGCTCGATTGCGAAGCCCAGGCCCCGCTGTCGGACATCACCCGCGCCGTCACCGAACTGGCCGAGTTCGCGCTGGACCGGGCGTGCCTTCACGCCAGCCGCGAACTGGACAGCCGCCATGGGGCTCCGCTCGCACCCGACGGACAGCCGGTGCCGCTGTGGGTGATCGGCATGGGCAAGCTTGGCGCGCGGGAGCTCAACGTGTCCAGCGACATCGACCTCATCTACGTCTATGCGCAGGACGGCGAAACAGCCGGCAACCCGGAGGGGCGCGGCCGCATCTCCAACCACGAGTATTTTGCCCATGCGGTGAAGATCATCTACAGCCTGGTGGGCGATACCACCGAGCACGGTTTCGTTTTCCGGGTGGACCTGGCGCTGCGGCCCCATGGCAATTCCGGTCCCGCCGCCGTGTCGCTGGCCGCGCTGGAGGACTACCTGCAGGTGCAGGGGCGCGAGTGGGAGCGGTTTGCCTGGCTCAAGAGCCGCGTGGTGGCACCGCAAAGCTGCATTGGCGGTGCCGAGGTGCTGGCGCTGCGCAGCGTGGTGCTGCCGTTCGTATTCCGCCGCTATCTGGATTACAGCGTGTTTGATGCGCTGCGCACCCTGCACCGCCAGATCCGCGAACATGCTGCCAAGCGCAGCGCCGGCCATCCGGAGCGCGCCAACGATGTGAAGCTGTCGCGTGGCGGTATCCGCGAAATTGAATTCACCGTGCAGTTGCTGCAGGTGGTGCGCGGCGGGCAGTTTCCCGAACTGCGTCGCCGGCCCACGCTGGATGCCCTGCAGCGCCTTGCGCAGGCCGGGCTCATGCCGCAGGAAACAGCCGATGCGCTGGCGCGGGCGTATGTGTTTCTGCGCCGTGTGGAGCACCGCATCCAGTACCTGGATGACCAGCAAACCCATGTGCTGCCCACGCGCGACGACGATCTGGCCTGGATTGCCCGCACCATGGGCTATGGCGACAGCTGCGGTTTTCTGCATGAGCTCGATGCCCACCGTGAACTGGTGGCGCAGGAGTTCGACACGCTCTTGGGTGGCAATGGCAAGAGGGAATGCAATGGCGGCGGATGTGGCGGGCCGCGTGCGGTCACCGCGCCCCCGCCCGAGCTGGAAGGCTTGCTCGAACAGTTGCCTGCCGGTTTTCGCGAGCGGGTGGCCGAGTGGCGCACCCATCCCCGCGTGATCGCGTTGCGCGACGAGGCCCGCGCGCGGCTGTTCCGGCTGATCCAGCGCACGGCGCAGTGGCTGGGCGAAGGCCGCGTCACCGAAGAAGCGGCCGTGCGCCTCGTCAACTGGCTCGAGCCCCTGCTGCGGCGCGAAAGCTATCTGGCCTTGCTGCTGGAGCGCCCCTCGGTGCATGAGCAGCTGCTGCACCTGCTGGGCGCCGCCCGATGGCCCGCTCGCTACCTGCTGCAACACCCGGGTGTCATCGATGAGCTGGTGGGCAACGCGCTGCTGGCCGAGCGCTTTGTGGTGGCGGATTTCGAGCGCGAACTGGCCCTGCGGCTGGCGTCGCTACGGTCCACCGGAGAGGACGACGACGAAACCCTGCTCAACCTGTTGCGCCGCGCGCAGCACGCGGAAACCTTCCGCACGCTGGCCCGCGATGTGGAGCACCGGATCACGGTAGAGCAGGTTGCCGATGACCTCAGCGCGCTGGCAGACAGCGTGCTGCGCATTTCCGCGCAGTGGTGCTGGAGCCGTCTCAAAAACCGGCACCGCGAAACGCCGCAGTTTGCCATCATTGGCTATGGCAAGCTCGGTGGCAAGGAATTGGGCTATGGCAGCGATCTCGACATCGTTTTCGTGTTCGACGATGACGACGAACGGGCCCCCGAGATCTATGCCGCGTTTGTGCGCAAGCTCATCAACTGGCTCACGGTCAAGACGGGCGAGGGCGATCTGTACGAAATCGACACGGCCCTGCGGCCCAACGGCAATTCCGGCCTGCTGGTCACCAGTTTCGATGCCTACGCGGCCTACCAGCAGCAACGCGGCAGCAACACGGCATGGACCTGGGAGCACCAGGCAATGACGCGGGCGCGCTTTGTACTGGGCAGTGCCGCCTTGCAGGCGCGGTTTGATGCGGTGCGTGAAGCCGTGATCACGTCGCCGCGCGATCCCGTCGCCTTGCGCGCCGAGATCGTGTCCATGCGCGAGCGCGTGCGTTCGGCCCATCGCACGCGCGAGGGGCAGTTTGACGTGAAGCACAGTCCGGGCGGCATGGTGGATGCCGAGTTTGCCGTGCAGTACCTCGTGCTGGCGCATTCGGCCCAACACCCTGAACTGGTGGGCAACGTAGGGAATATCGCATTGCTGCAGCGCGCCGAACAGGTGGGTTTGCTGCCTGCCGGTGTGGGCCAGGCGGCGGCCGACGCCTACCGCGAGCTGCGGCGTGTGCAGCACCGGGCACGGCTCGACGAGGTGCCGACCGAGGTGGCGCCCCCCGCGCTGCAGGCAGAGCAGCGCGCAGTGCTGGCGCTCTGGCAGGCGGTTTTTGGCGATAGCCCGGTGCGTGCCGCGACCTGAAACAAAGTGCCCGTGAGCGGGCAGTGGGGGTTCGCGCGGCGCGCAACTGCGCGCGTCCCGTTTTCAGGCCGGTGCGGGTAAATGCATGGCGCATGGCGTCCATAGGCCATCCAGCGACGTTATCCTGGTTTGAACAGTGGGCGGGCCGGCCCGCTCGGCCAGGTCGTGGTCTGGCAAACAGCAAGCCATTGCACGGGTTTTTTGGCCCTTGCCAGCGCGGTGGTTGTTAGATAATGTAACGAGAGCCATGAATCTTGTTGCCCTGAACATCGAGTCCATCCAGTTGGGTCATCCGCTGCCTTTTGTGCTGCGTGGTGCGGATGGAGCGTTGTTGGCGCAAAAAGGCTATGTCATTCGTACCCGCGCCGAACTGGAGTCGCTGGATGCGCGCGGCCTGAAGCTGTGCGTGGACACGGATGAGTCGGGCGAAAGTCACCGCGCTTACCTCGCGCAGCTGCAAAAAATGCTGCTGTCCGACACCTCCCTGGGTCAGATTGCGGCGATGAAGATCCAGGCAGGCATGCAGTCTGGCCGTGAACGCGGTGGCAAATATGTGCCGGACTGGCCTCAATTGCAGTTGCGCGCCACCCAGTTGCTGCGCGCACCACTGGCGGGCGATTTTGAGGGACGTTTTCAGGCCCTGCACGGTGAACTGAGCCGCAATTGCGAGCAAGCGCCTGATGCCACGCTGCTGGCCCTGATCTATCTGTCGGCGCAGGAAACCCGCATGTACAGCGCCACCCACGCCATGCTGGTGAGCTGCGTCTGCATGGTGGTGGCGCGCGAGATGCTGCGCTGGCCCGACGCGCGGGTGCTCCAACTGGGCAGCGCAGCGCTCACCATGAACATCGCCATGACCGAGCTGCAGGACCAGTTGGCCCAGCAGTCGCAGCCACTCACGGCCCAGCAGATCGTGGCGGTCGAAGACCATGCCAGCCGCTCCGAGCAGTTGCTTCGCCGGCAGGGGGTGGCCGACCCGGTGTGGCTGGAAGCGGTGCTGTGCCATCACCACCGCTTGCCCGGCCCGCTGGCGAAGAAGTCCGAGGCGCAGCAAATGGCGCGCCTGTTGCAGCGCGCCGACATCTTTGGCGCCCGCCTGGCCCCCGCGTGGCGCGCTCACCCATGCCGGTCACGGCTGCCATGCAGGCCAGCTACTACGACGAAGAGCACCAGGTGGACGAGGCGGGTGCCGCGCTGGTGAAAACGCTCGGCGTCTACCCGCCGGGCGCTTTTGTCCGTCTGATCACCCAGGAAGTGGCGGTGGTGCTGCGTCGCGGCGCAACGGCCACCACGCCCCGCGTGGCTGTGGTGATGAACCGTGACGGTATGCCCACCGGCGAGATGATTCCGCGCGATACCTCGCAAGCCGCCTGGAAAATTGCCGGTGTCGTGGCCTACCGGGACGTGCGGGTGCAATTGCCCCTGGACCGCTTGCTGGCCCTGGTGTAGCTCCGCGCTCGCGACACGGCGGGCCCGATCGCCGCTCAGCCCCATCGCCACCCTGAATCTTTCCCGGTGCATCCAGGGCGCCCCGACTGCGCACCAGCAACATCGCCGAGCGCCCGCCATGGATCTGCCGTAGGTTCTGCAGCACCATGGCCCCCACCAGGACCACCGGTCGCCCTGCACAGGCCCGGCCCACGGACGCTAGGGTTCAACCAACCGCGACATCGGGACATTTTTTGCACGCAAACGCATTCAATGGTTGTACGCCGCGCATACCGTGTAGTATAAATAACGACCAGCAGGGGTAAAATGTGATGTAATCGTCAAAACCGTCTGGAGGCCCACCATGAAACCCACCACGCCATCGTTCTCTCGCCTCTCGAAGGCCTTGCGTACTGCTGCGGGCATCGCCGGGTTGATGCTGGCGGGCGCAGCGGCGCATGCGGGCGAGGCGCAGGCCTGCCCGGCCACGCTGCAGCACACCTTCGAGCGGCTGCAGGACGAAAAGCCGCAGTCGCTGTGCCAGTACAGTGGCAAGGTGGTGCTGATCGTCAACACCGCCAGCTACTGCGGTTTCACCGGCCAGTACAAGGGGCTGGAGGAGCTCTATGCCCGCTACAAGGACAAGGGCCTGGTGGTGCTCGGGTTTCCATCCAACGATTTTTCCCAGGAAAGCGGCAGCAACCAGCAGATTGCCGATTTTTGCGAAAACACTTTTGGCGTGAAATTTCCCATGTTCGCCAAGAGCAGCGTCAAGGGCCCCGAAGCTTCGCCGCTGTACCGCCAGCTCGCGCAGTTGTCGGGCAGCGCGCCGCGCTGGAACTTTCACAAATACCTGCTGGGGCGCAACGGCCAGCTAGTGGACAGTTATTCCAGCCTCACGGCACCCGATAGCAAGGGCCTGGTCCGCGCCATCGAACAGCAGCTCGCGGCTCCCCAACCCCGGTGACTTCCATGACCTCGTTACGCTTTGCCGTTTTTTTTCACAACAGGGGCTGGAACTTTGGCGGTATAACCCCACTCTGTAGATTGCAAGAGCGCATTGGGCGCCTTACCTGTTTGACGTTGCGAAGCCTTTCAGGCCCCCGGGTTCCGACTGACCTCCTGAAGCGCTTCTCCTCCCTCCCTCTCTTATTCGTTTCGGGACGCTTCGCAACTCTTTTATTCCAGGCGCCGGCCAGAGGGGGCCGGCCATGAAGATTGCCATCATTGGCTCCGGCATCTCCGGCCTTTCGGTTGCGCACCAGTTGCGCGGCCAGGCGGACGTTACCCTGTATGAAGCGGGCGACTATTTTGGTGGCCACACCCACACCGTGGATGTCACGCTGCCCGATGCTTCAGGGGCCCCCGTCACCCATGGCGTGGACACCGGGTTTCTGGTGTTCAACGAGCGCACCTATCCTCATCTCATCCGCCTGTTGGCAGACCTCGGCGTGGAAACCGCCCAATCTGACATGTCGTTCTCGGTGCAGGTACCGGGCGCGCTAGGAGGCACAGGTGGCCGCCGCACGCTGGAGTGGAGCGGCACCAACCTCAGCACCGTGTTTGCCCAGCGCTCCAACCTGCTCAACCCGCGTTTTCTGGGCATGCTGCGCGATCTGCTGCGCTTCAACCAGCTGTGCACGCGCATTGCAGAAAAGCAGGCCGACGCCGCGCTGATGCAGCCACTGGGCGATTTCCTCCAGCAGCACCGCTTTGACGACGCCTTCCGCGACTGGTACTTCTTGCCCATGCTCGGCTGCATCTGGAGCTGCCCCACCGACCAGATGCTCAAATTCCCCGTGGCCACCATGATTCGGTTCTGCCACAACCACGGCCTCATCCAGGTCAGCAACCGCCCTCAGTGGTGGACGGTGGCCGGTGGTGCGCGCAACTACGTGGACAAGATCGTGGCAGGCATCGCCGACAAGCGCCTGAACACCCCTGTGCACCGCATCGAACGCGATGCAGCCGGTGTGCGCGTGGTGACCGCAGGCCACACAGAGCACTTTGACAAGGTGGTGCTGGCCACGCATTCGGACCAGTCACTCGCGCTGCTGGCCCAGCCCACCCCGCAGGAGCGCGCCGTGCTGGGCTCCATCCGCTACCAGGCCAACCGCGCCGTGCTGCACACCGACACCTCGGTGCTGCCTGCGCGCCGCGCTGCCTGGGCCGCGTGGAACTACGAGCGCGCCCAGCAACGCAGCCGCGAGTCGGCCCGCGTGTGCCTGCACTACCTCATCAACCAGCTGCAGCCCGTGCCCTTTGCCCAGCCCGTGGTGGTGTCGCTCAACCCGGTGCGCGACATTGCGCCCGAGCACGTCATCGGCAGCTACGAATACGCCCACCCGGTGTTTGACATGGCGGCCATCCGCGCGCAGCAGCAGGTGGGCAAGCTGCAAGGACAGCAGCACACCTGGTTTTGCGGCGCCTGGACGGGCTATGGGTTTCATGAAGACGGCCTCAAATCGGGCCTGGCCGTGGCCGAGCAACTGCTGGCCGCCAGGCCCGCACCGCTGGCGGAGGCCGCATGACGAAGCTCGCCGCGCCCGCTGTGCCCCTGATCGGCTTTGGCCAGGTGCGCCACACGCGGCTTCGGCCCCAGTGGCATGCGTTTGCCTACACCACATTCTTCCTGATGCTGCCGATGCGCAGCCTACCCGATGCGCCGGGCGCGCTGGCCATCAACCGGCGCGGCGCCATCAGCTTTCATGATGCGGACCATGGCGACGGCCGCAGCGTGGAGCAAGGCGGGGCGCTGGCCTGGCTGGACGAGCTGCTGCGCACCGAAGGCATCACCGACGCCACGGGCGAGGTCTGGCTGCACTGCTACCCGCGCGTGCTGGGCTACACCTTCAAGCCCGTGAGCTTCTGGTACTGCCACCGCGCCGACGGCAGCCTGCGCGCCATCGTGGTGGAGGTGAACAACACCTTTGGCGAGCGTCACTGCTATCTGCTCGATGCGCCGCAATACGGCGTGGAACAGCAGGCGCGCAAGGTGTTTCATGTGTCGCCGTTCTGCGAGGTGAGTGGCGGCTACCGGTTCCGTTTCCTGCGCACGGCAGCCGGCGCACAGGACGCAGGCCGCACCGTGGTGCGCATCGACCACGACGACGACAGCGGCCCGCTGATCCTGACCAGCGTGAGCGGAACCCTGCACGCCATCACCCCCCAGACCCTGCGCCGCGCGCTTTGGGGCTACCCCGCCATGACGCTGGCCATCATTGCCCGCATCCACTGGCACGCGCTGCGGCTGTGGCTCAAGCGCGTGCGTTTCCATCGCAAGCCCAAGGCGCCCGCCTCCATCGTGACCCGTTGATCTCCATGCCGTTCCAGCCCCGCGAGACCGCCGCCATGAACTCCACCACCGCAACCCGCTCAGGCCGCAATGCACAGGCCCTGCCCGCAGGCACGCCGGCCGCCGCCCGCACGGCGCTCAAGCTGCTGCAGCGGCTGCAGCACGGCCACCTCACGGTGCAGCTGCCCGATGGCACGCTGCAGCATTTCGGGCACGGCAACGGCCCCTTGGCCGCCATCACGCTCAAGAACTGGAATGTGTGCAGCGCCGCGCTCCGGTCGGGCGACATCGGCTTTGCCGAAAGCTATATCGCCGGCGACTGGACCACGCCGCACCTCACCGACCTGATCAAGCTCTTCATCGCCAACCGCCAGCAGGTGGAAGGCGTGATCTACGGCACCTGGGCCGGGCGGCTGCTGTACCGCATCAAGCACCTGCTCAACCGCAACACGCGCGCCAACAGCCAGAAGAACATCCACGCCCACTACGACCTGGGCAATGCCTTCTACGAACTGTGGTTGGACGACACGATGAACTATTCGTCGGCCTGGTTCGAGGGCGATGCAGGCGGCGACCTGCGCGCCGCCCAGCACGCCAAGGTGCGCCGCGCGCTGCGCATGGCCGGCGTACAGGCGGGCGACCGCGTGCTGGAGATTGGCTGCGGCTGGGGCGCGCTGGCCGAGATGGCGACCACCGAATTCGGCGCATCCCTCACCGGCGTGACGCTGTCTACCGAGCAGCTGGCGTTCGCGCAAAAGCGCATGGCGGCGCATGGGGTGCAAGCCCAGGCAGATTTGCGCCTGCAGGACTACCGCGACATCCACGACGGGCCCTACGACGCCATCTGCTCCATCGAGATGGTCGAGGCCGTGGGCAGCGAATACTGGCCCACTTACTTCCAGTCGGTGAACCGCCTGCTCAAGCCCGGCGGCAAGGCCTGCATCCAGAGCATCGTCATCGACGACAGCCTGTTTGACCGCTACATCAGCTCCACCGACTTCATCCAGCAGTACATCTTCCCCGGCGGCTGCCTGCCCTGCCCACGCGAGTTCCGCCGCGAGGCCGAGGCGGCAGGGCTGCGCGTGGTGGACGAGTTTGCGTTTGGCCAGGACTACGCCGAGACCCTCAAGCGCTGGCGCGAGCGCTTTCTGGCGCAGCGCGCGCAGATCCTGCAACTCGGGTTTGACCAGCGCTTCCTGCACATCTGGGAGTTCTACCTGGCCTACTGCGAGGCCGCGTTTGCCATGCGCAACATCGACCTCGTGCAGTACACGCTGGTCAAGGATTGACGTGCTATGAAAAAAATAGCTATTAGCGCTTTACTGGTAAGCGCTACAGTCCTGTTTCATTCAAATCCAGCCGCGGCGCAGGTGGCCGAGGCCGGCCAGGCTGCCGCGGCCCCCCTGTCGGGTGCGCGCCTGGCTGGCCAGGGCGTTCTGCGCTTCCTGGGCTTCGAGATCTACCGTGCGCGCCTGTGGGTGCAGCCGGGCTTTGAGGCCGACAACTACGGCGCCCGCCCGCTCGCGCTGGAACTCACCTACCACCGGGATTTTTCGGCCGAAGCCATCGCCAGGCGCTCGCTCGAAGAAATGCGCCGCGTCGGCAGCTTCACGCCCCAGCAGGCCACGCGCTGGCAACAGGCGCTGCAGGCGGCGCTGCCAGACGTGAAGTCGGGCGACCGCCTGCTCGGCATTCACCAGCCGGGCTCGGGCGCCGTGTTCAAGATGGGCGGGCGCGTGGTGGGCGAGGTGCCCGACGCCGAGTTCTCGCGCCTGTTCTTTGGCATCTGGCTCTCGCCCCAGACCTCCGAGCCCGCGCTGCGCCAGCAGCTCATCGCTTCCACGCGCCCGGCGGGGCAGCCATGACCCACACGCAGCCCATCCGCGCCAGCCAGGGCCTGGCCTATGGGCTGCTGGGCCTCCCGCTGGCCTTTGTAGCCTTGCCGCTGTATGTGCTGCTGCCCAACCACTACGCACGGGAGTTCGGCATGCCGCTGGCCACGCTGGGCGCGGTGCTGCTGGCAGCGCGGCTGCTCGATGCCATCACCGACCCGCTGCTGGGCCGCCTGGCCGACCACCTGTTTGGCCGATCGGTGCGCGCCGTGCTGGCCGTGGGCGCGGTGTCGGCGCTGGTGCTGGCGCTGGGGCTGACCAGCCTGTTCTTTCCGGCGGTGCGCGGCCCCGATGCGCTGATTGCCTGGGCACTGGTGGCGCTGCTCGTCACCTACACGGCCTACAGCCAGCTGGGCATTGCGCACCAGTCCTGGGGCGCGCGCCTGGGCGGCGACGAGCTGCAGCGCGGCCGCATCGTGGCCTGGCGTGAAGGCGCTGCGCTGGTGGGCGTGGTGCTGGCCTCGGTGCTGCCCGCGCTGCTGGGGCTGCCGGTCATGCTCAGCGTATTTGCCATCACCTTGCTGCTGGGCTGGTGGGCCTGGACCCGGGCGCCACGGCCCGCCGCGCATGGGGGCGCCGTGGCAGGTGTCTATCGCCCGCCCCAGCGTGCAAGCCTGTGGCGGCCCTGGGGGCGCCCTGCGTTCCGCCGCCTGCTGGCCGTGTTCATGCTCAACGGCATTGCCAGCGCCATCCCGGCCACGCTGGTGCTGTTTTTCATCCAGGACCGCCTGCAGGCCCCGCCCGCGCAGGAGCCGATGTTTCTCGCGGCCTATTTCGTCTGCGCCGCGCTGTCCATTCCGCTGTGGCTGCGTGCCGTGGCGCACTGGGGCCTGGCGCGCACCTGGCTGGCGGGCATGTTGCTGGCGATTGCCGTGTTTGTGTGGACCGCGTTCCTGGGCGCGGGCGATGTGGTGCCGTTCCTCGTGGTCTGCGCGTTGTCCGGCGTGGCGCTGGGCACCGACCTGGCCCTGCCCAGCGCCCTGCTGGCCGGCGTGATTGCGGCCGAGGGCGACAGCGGCCAGCACGAGGGCGCGTACTTTGGCTGGTGGAACTTCGCCACCAAGCTCAACCTGGCCCTGGCCGCAGGCCTGGCGCTGCCCCTGTTGGGCTGGCTGGGCTATCAGCCCGGCACGCGCAGCGCAGACGGCCTGCAGACCCTGGGCCTGGCCTATGCGGTGCTGCCTTGCGTGCTCAAGCTGCTGGCAGCGGCTGCGCTGCAGGCGCTCATCCTGCGGCCGACACGCCGCGCGGCAATCCTGAATACGAACCGACCCCAAGGCACCCCACCATGATGCAACGACGCCTCCTCCTTTCGGCCGCAGTGGCTGCGCCCGTGGTCCTGTCCGGCTGCGCCAGCCAGAACCTCGATGGCTACGCCAGCGAGAAGCCGGTGCTCGACCTGGCCCAGTATTTCAACGGCAAGATCGACGCCTACGGCATCTTCCAGGACCGCAGCGGCCAGATCGCCCGCCGCTTCACCGTGGTCATGGATTGCAGCTGGAAAGGCAACGAGGGCGTGCTGGACGAAGCGTTCACCTACTCCGACGGCACCACGCAGCGCCGCATCTGGCGCCTGACCCAACACGCGGACGGCCGCTACACCGGCACCGCCGACGACGTGGTGGGCACCGCCAACGGGCAGACGCGCGGCAACGCCTTCCGTTGGACCTACACGCTGGCGCTGCCGGTGGATGGCAAGGTCTACAACGTCGATCTGGACGACTGGATATACCTCATTGACGAGCGCGTGATGCTCAACCGCGCCACCATGAGCAAGTTCGGCGTGCGGCTGGGCGAGATCACGCTGTCCTTCACCAAACGCGCAGCATGAGCCTCAACCCCCCCCTGCGCGACTGGCATGGCCGCCGGGCCTGGCTGATTGGCGCTTCCAGTGGCATTGGCCGGGCCACGGCGGCCGCGCTGCATGCGCGCGGCGCGCAGGTCATCGTGTCGGCGCGCAGTGGCGATGCACTCAGTGCCTTTGTTGCCCAGCACCCCGGCAGCGTTGCCTTGCCGATGGACACGGCAGAGCCCGATCAGGTGCAGGCCGCCGCCGCGCAGGTGCTGGCCGGTGGTGCCCCCGACCTGGTGTGCTACTGCGCCGGCTATTACCGTGACATGCGCGCCACCGATTTCGACCTGGCCGTCATGCTGCGCCACGAGCAAGTCAACTACAACGGTGTGCTACATGTGCTGGCCGCCGTGCTGCCCGCCATGCTGGCGGCTGCGCAGGCCGGGCGCCCCGGGCATGTGAGCCTGATCAGCAGCGTGGCGGGCTTTCGGGGGCTGCCCAAGAGCCTGGCCTACGGGCCCACCAAGGCCGCGCTCATCAACCTGGCCGAGGCGCTGTACCTGGACCTGCACGACCTGGGCATGGGCGTGAGTGTCATCAACCCCGGCTTTGTGGCAACGCCGCTCACTGAGGGAAATGACTTCACCATGCCAGCCCTCATCTCGCCCGAGGCTGCGGCAGCGGCCATCGTGCAGGGCTGGGAGCGCGGGCATTTCGACATCCACTTTCCCAAGCGCTTCACGCGCGTGATGAAGCTGCTGCGGGTGTTGCCGTACCGGTGCTATTTTCCGGCCGTGCGCCGATTCACGGGACTTTGATGCCACAAACCGACTCCCCCCGCATGGAAGAAGCCGTCTCCCGCGTGGTGGCATTCTTTGAGCAACTCGCGCCCGCCAGCGTGGCCGATCTGGGCCGCATTTATGCGCCCGATGCGCGCTTCAAGGACCCGTTCAACGAGGTGCGCGGCGTGCAGCCCATCCAGCAGATCTTCGCGCACATGTTTGAGGCGCTCGACCAGCCCCGCTTCGTGGTCACCGGCCGCGTGGTGCAGGGGCTGCAGTGCTTTCTGACCTGGGATTTCCTGTTCGCGTTCAAGAACTTTCACCGGGGCGAGCCCCAGACGGTGCGCGGCGCCTCGCACCTGGTGCTGGACGCCCAAGGGCTGATCGTGCTGCACCGCGACTACTGGGATGCCGCCGAAGAGCTCTACGAGAAACTGCCCGTGGTCGGTGCATTGATGCGCTGGCTGCGGCGGCGCGCATCCCGATAGCGCTTTCAGCCTGTCTCAAAAAGCAAGAATGCCGGCTCGCGCCGGCATCTCTTTCGACGGGGCAGGCTCCGCGCCGGCGCTCAGACCGGCTTGGTGTCCGCAAAGCTCTGGCGCTGCATCAGCTTGTCGAGCAGCTTGCCCAGGTTGGGATGCTCGCTGCGCCAGTCGATCTGGGGGAACCGGAACTCCAGCCAGCCCAGCGCGCAGCCCACGGCGATGTCCGACAGGCTCAGGTGAATGCCGCTGCAAAACGGCTTATCGCCCAGGCCCTGGCTCATGGACTTGAGGCTGGCGTGCACCTTGCCCAGCTGGCGGTCCATCCAGGCCTGGCTGCGTTCGCTGTCCTGGCGGCCGGCCCAGGTGGCTTCCAGGCGCGCCAGGATGGCGGCGTCCACCAGGCCGTCGGCCAGCGCTTCCCAGGTCTTGACCTCGACCCGCTCGCGCCCCTGCGCGGGAATCAGCTTGCCCACGGGCGACAGCGTATCGAGGTATTCCACGATCACGCGCGAGTCAAAAATCGCCTCGCCACCCTCCATCACCAGGCAAGGCACCTTGCCCAGCGGGTTGGACTTGGCAATGGTGGTGTCTTCAGCCCAGACGTTTTCCTGCACGAACTGGTAGTCGAGCTTTTTTTCGGCCATCACGATGCGTACCTTGCGTACGTAAGGGCTGGCGTTGGAACCGATCAGTTTCATGTTTCTTCCATTGCGCGGGGTTGTCTGTTCCATACGCGGACGATTCTATCGGCAGCGGCTTGGCAGACGCTGACCGTGGTGTGCAGCCTACAATCTCGCGCCATGAGCCTGTCCACCATCACCGCCCTGTCGCCGCTTGACGGCCGTTACGCCACCAAACTTGCCGCACTGCGGCCCATCATGAGCGAGCACGGCTACATGCAGCGCCGCGTTCAGGTGGAAGTGGCCTGGTTTATCGCGCTGTCGGATGCTGGTTTTGCCGAGTTCAAGCCGCTGACCACCGGCGCACGCGCCTACCTGCTAGGCCTGGTCAAGAACTTCTCCGAGGCCGATTCGGCCGCCATCAAGGAGATCGAGAAAACCACCAACCACGACGTGAAAGCCGTCGAATACTGGATCAAGAGCAAGTTTGAAGCGCGCCCCGAGCTCGAAAAAGCGTCGGAGTTCGTGCACTTTGCCTGCACCAGCGAAGACATCAACAACACCAGCCACGCCCTGCAACTGCGCTCGGGCCGCGATCAGGTGGTGCTGCCCGGGCTGGACCGCATCATCCTCAAACTGCGCGAAATGGCCCACGCCTTTGCCGACGTGCCCATGCTCAGCCGCACCCACGGCCAGACCGCCAGCCCGACCACCGTGGGCAAGGAAATGGCCAACGTGCTCATGCGCCTGCAGGCCGCCAGCGAACGCATTGCGGCCGTCAAAATTTTGGGCAAGATGAACGGCGCCGTGGGCAACTACAACGCCCACCTGTCGGCCTGGCCCGAGTTTGACTGGGAAGCCTTCAGCAAGAAGGTCATCGAAACGCCCGAGCCGCTGGGCCTGGGCCTGACCTTCCAGCCCTACAGCATCCAGATCGAGCCGCACGACTACATGGCCGAGCTGTTCGACGCCGTGGCCCGCGCCAACACCATTTTGGTGGACCTGTCGCGCGACATCTGGGGCTATGTGAGCCTGGGCTATTTCAAGCAGCGCCTGAAGGCCGGCGAGATTGGCTCCAGCACCATGCCGCACAAGGTCAACCCCATCGACTTCGAGAACGCCGAGGGCAACCTGGGCCTGGCCAATGCGCTGCTGCGCCACCTGTCCGAAAAGCTGCCCATCAGCCGCTGGCAGCGCGACCTGACCGACAGCACCGTGCTGCGCAACATGGGCGTGGCCCTGGGTTACGCCGCGCTGGCCTATGCCTCGCTGCTGACCGGCCTGAACAAGCTCGAACTGAACGAGCAAGCCCTGGCCGCCGACCTGGATGCGAGCTGGGAAGTGCTGGCCGAGCCCATCCAGACCGTGATGCGCCGCTATGGCGTGCAGGGCGCTTACGAAAAGCTCAAGGAAGTCACGCGCGGCCAGGTGGTGACGGCCGAGGCGCTGCACGGCCTGATCCGTTCGCTGGAGATCCCGCAGGCCGAAAAAGACCGCCTGCTGGCCATGACGCCCGGCAGCTACACCGGCAAGGCTGCCGAGCTGGCACGCCGCGTCTGACCCGCCTCAATTCTTAGCATTTTCAGCTCCCAGCGCTTACATGGTAAGCCCTGGGAGCTATTTATTTGTGAGCACAAAGCCATGGCCATCAAATCCACCATCTTCAAGGCGAACCTGCAAATCGCCGACATCGACCACGGTTACTACGCAGACCACGCCCTCACGCTGGCCCGCCACCCCAGCGAGACCGACGAGCGCATGATGGTGCGGCTGGCGACGCTGGCTATCCAGGCGCACCAGCTCAACGACCTGTGCAATGGCGACGCCACGCTGGCGTTTGGCGCAGGGCTGTCCGACCCCGATGATCCCGACGCCTCGCTGACCGACTTCACCGGGCGCAAGCGCGTGTGGATCGAGGTGGGCCAGCCCGAGGACAAGCCGCTCACCAAAGCCTGCAGCAAGGCCGATTCGGTGATCGTGTACTGCTTCAACCACGCCGCCGAGATCTGGTGGAAGGGCATTGAAACCAAGCTCTCGCGCCTGGAGAAGCTGCAGGTGTGGCGCATTCCCACCGAGGCCTCACAGGCGCTGGCACAACTGGCCGAACGCAGCATGCAGCTGCAGGCCACGGTGCAGGAAGGGGCCATCACGCTGAGCAGCACGCAGGGCAGCGTGCATGTGGAGCCGGTGCGCTGGAAATAAATCGCCCAGGTTTCGTATGAAATAGACTGTCAGCGCCTGTCCACCAAGCGCTGACAGCTATTAAAAAAGGAGTATCAGTCGCGTGGCATGAGGGCGCCGCACTGCCAGCACTGCTCGAAACCGCCCTCCACCGTCTCGCCGCAGCGGCAGCGCCAGTGGCGCTGGGGCAAGTCCTGCAGCTCTTGCAGCAAGGCGCGGGCGCGGGTGGCGTGTTCGTCGTAGTCGAGCCAGATCTCGGGCAGGCACTGGTCGGGCGGCAGATGCCCCGCTGCGGCCCCTAGGTATTGGCGCTGCACCGACGCCGTCATGCCCGCCTCGCACAGCAGGTCGGCCCACAGCGTGGCTATGGCAATGTTCGGGGCCTGGGTGAGACGCAGCATGGCCCCACGATAGCGCGTTGCGGGCGGCGCGTACAGAGGGTGGATCAGCGGGCGGATCAGGGGCGGGGTCAGGGCGGCGCGGCGCGGCTGGGGCCTTCTGCCGCGCGTTCGGCATAGCGGTTGAAGCGCCACGCGGTGTGTTCCAGCGTGATGCGGCGCCACACGGCCCGTTTTTCGGCGGGGCCCATGGCGGGCCAGAACTGCACCTCGTCAAAGCTGCGCCCGCAGCCCTTGCACCAGTCGTCGCCCTGGCTGGTCGAGCAGATGGCGATGCACGGCGTGTCGGGCGTGGTGTCGTACCAGGCCAGCCAGGCGGCCCGCGCCGGCGCCGGCAGGCTCGCCTCGTCGACCTCGTCTTCGTGGTGGAACACCATGCGCGCATACACCTCGCCGAGCGCGCTGATCTCGGGCGCCAGCGCCGCCCCGGCAGTGGCGGGCGCGCGCTCGCGCCAATGGTTGATGGCGGCTTCGATGTCGGTGATGTGGATGGCGGCCATGGCGCGCAGTTGCAGCAAGAGGGGGCGACGGGGCACGGATCATAGCCGCGCGGCGTGCCCGGGCGGGCGGCCACGCTGGTGGCCCTGTCTGGCGCGGGGGCGTACGGTCGGGCTTTGCGAACTCCTTTTTTGATAGCTGCTTGCGCTGATTGGTAAAGCGCTTGAGGCCGATTTGCCTTAAACAATGACCGACGGGTCCATGGTCTCTGGCTTGCACTCCCGGCGCGGCCTGTGTTCCAATCGCCGCTTCGAAGGGGAGTAGCTCCCGACATGTGTTCCGGCCGAGGCAGTCAGTGGCGATCGGGGACATGGCATCGGAACCGTCGTCAATACGAAGCATCGCTTCCGGCGGCCCGGGTTCGGCACACACCCGGGTGCCGCACCGAGCAAGACCTTTGATGGGCCCACCGTGGGCTGATCAAGGCCGTCCCTGCGCATCCCGCCCTTGCGGCACGCCCCTGATCCGCCCATTGCAGGCCCCCTATCCCCCGGACGCACTCGGCGCTACAGTGGCAGCCGGGTCGTCCTTTTGCCCTTTGATATTGAGGAATTTATGGACTTTTTGGCATCGCCCGAATTCTGGCTGGCACTCGGCCAGATCATCATCATCGACATCCTGCTGGGTGGCGACAACGCGGTGGTCATTGCCCTGGCCTGCCGCAAGCTGCCGCCCGCCCAGCGCACCAAGGGCATCATCTGGGGCACCGCAGGCGCCATCGTGCTGCGCGTGATCCTGATCGCGTTTGCCATGACCCTGCTGGCGCTGCCGTTCCTCAAGTTCGTGGGCGCATTGCTGCTGGTGTGGATTGGCGTGAAGCTGCTGGCCCCCGATGAAGACGGCCATGGCGACATCCAGACCAGCGACAAGCTGCTGGCTGCCATCAAGACCATCATCGTCGCCGACCTGGTGATGAGCGTGGACAACGTGATCGCCATTGCCGGCGCCGCGCAAAACGCCGGTGATCACCAGTTCCTGCTGGTGGTGCTGGGCCTGCTGATCTCGATCCCGATCATCGTCTGGGGCAGCCAGCTGGTCATCAAGCTCATGGAGCGATTCCCCATGATCATCACGCTCGGCGGCATGCTGCTGGGCTGGATTGCCGGCGGCATGCTGGTTTCCGACCCCGTCTTCGCCAACCCCGACAAGTGGCAGTGGATGTTCAAGATTGCGCAGACCGACACCATCCGCTACGCGGCCAGCGTGGCCGGCGCCCTGCTGGTGTTTCTGGCTGGCAAGGCCATTTTGGCGCGCCGCGCCGCCGCTGCGCCTGCGCAGGGCTGATTGCAAACGAACCCGCCGGTGCGCCAGCAGGCAAACCGGCGAATGGGCTAGCGCAAAGGGGGCACCATGCCCCCTTTGTCATGGGCCCGCCTCTGGAGGTGGTATGGACAAAGTCATTGTGTACGTGGACGACGCAGCCCATGCGCAGCAAATCCTGGCACCCTTGCTGGCAGGCAACAAGGCGGCTGCCGGCACGCAGTGGGTGCTGGTGGCCTGCGCCCCGCGCATGACGCACCGCGTCAGCAAGTGGGTGAGCCACCGCGCCCGCGAGAACTGGCGCGACAAATGGTCGGAAAAGCTTTTTGCGCAGCTGCTGCCCTGGTTGCAATCGGGCAGCCACAGCCAAGTGACCACCGTGGTGGCCAAAGGCCCGTTGCCCGAACTGCTCGCGCAATTGCAGGCCGAACTGGGCGCCGCCCGCGTGGTGGATGCCCGCCGGCCCAAGCTGGATGCCGCCGCCCAGCCTTCCGCTGCACCGGGGCGCCTGTCATTTCCGGGCACCTTGCCCGGCCTGCTGACCGGGCTGGGTGCCCTGCTGGCGCTGGACATGGCGTGATCCGATCGCCCAGGCCGGGGCGGGTTCCTCCCGAACGGTCTGTGGTGTCGTGCCTGGAGAGCGCCGTCACCGGCCAGCCCGGTGCTATTCTGCGCGCATGAAAATCCTACTCAAATGGCTGCTCAGCGCTGCGGCACTGCTGCTGGTGGCTTACCTCTACAGCGGCGTGCAGGTGGATAGCTTCACCTCCGCGCTGATTGCCGCGCTGGTCATCGGCCTGTTCAATGCCGTGCTGCGCCCCGTGCTGGTGGTGCTGACGCTGCCGGTAACCATCGTCACCGTGGGCCTGTTTCTCTTTGTGATCAACGCCCTGATGTTCTGGGCCGCTGCGGGCGTGCTGGGCGGTTTTCATGTCACCGGCTTTGGCGCCGCCTTGCTGGGCTCGCTGATCTATTCGGTGCTGGGCTTGCTGATCGAGTCAGCGCTCGGCGGCCTGTTCCTTCAAAAGTAGCTCCATCGCACGCAGCCGCGTGTCGATGATGGACGCCTCGATGTAGTCGGCGGCACTGCTGCTCTTGCGTGCCAGGTCTTGCCCGGCCTTGAAGCGGTCTACCGCGGCGGCATAGTCGTAGCGGGCGGCCTGCGATTCGGCCTCGGCGCGCACGGCCCGCAGTGGCTGGCCCTGCGCATGCCAGGCGCTCGCCAGCAATTGCCACACCGTCGCATCGTGCGGGTGGGTGGCTACCCAGGTCTGCAGGGCGCCCGTCACCTCGGCGGGGCGGCCCACGCGCAGCAGGGCCTGGGTGCGCAGCACCAGCTCTGGCCGCAGGCCCGAGCCCTGCGGCAAACGCTGCAGCGCAACCTCGGGCAAGCCAGCCGCAAACTCGATCTCAGCCGCCAACCGCTGCGACTGGCGCTGGGCCGCCGCATCGCCCCGCACCACCTCGTCCAGCTTGGCCTGGGCGGTGCGTGCCGCCGCAAAATCCCGCAGCTGGATGCTGGCCAGCGCAGCGGTGTACCACCCCGCGGCGCGGCGTGCCGCAGGCTGGCTGGCAAAACCGGTGCCCTGGGGCTCGGCAATCCACAGCCGCAGCGCATCCACCCCGGGGTTTGCCAGCACACGGGCCCGTGCCGCCACCATGGCGTGCTCCAGGCTGGGGGGCAGCGGTTGCGGCGCCGCGGCGCCGCCGGGCGGCAGCCGCGAGTGCATGTCGGCCATGCGCTGGGTGGTCAGCGGGTGGCTGCGCAAATAGGGCCACGAGCCGTTGTCGTTGAGGCGGTTGGCTTGCTGCAGCTTGTCGAACATGCTCACAAAACCCTGCGGCGCAAACCCCGAGGGCTCCATCAGCCCATAGCCGATGCGGTCGGCCTCGCGCTCCATGTCGCGCGAGAAATTGAGCTGGTTCTGGATGGCCACCGCCTGGCCGCCCACCATCATGGCCTGGGCAGCCCCCGGGTTTTTGCTGGCAGCCAGCGCGGCCAGCACCATGGCACCCACCAGTAGGGGCGTCTGCCGGCTTTGCTGCGCAATCAGGCGCGAAATATGGCGCTGGGTGACATGGCTCAACTCATGCGCCAGCACCGAGGCCAACTCATCGCGCGTGGCCACCACGCCAATCAGCCCCAAATGCACGCCCAGGTAGCCACCGGGCAGCGCAAAGGCGTTGACCGTGCGGTCACGCCCCAGCAGCACCTCCCAGGCAAAACGCTCGTCCAGCTCGGGCGAGAGCTCGCCGCGCGCGCGCGCTGCCGCCAGCAGCGCCTGCCACAGCCCCTGCACATATTCCACCAGCACCGGGTCATCAATGTAGTCGGGGTCGCGGTACAGCTCGCGGATGATGCGGTCGCCCAGGCGCCGCTCTTCGCCCGTGGTCAAGGCGCTGCCATCGCCCAGGGTGGGCAGGCTGGCCTGCGCTGCGGCAGGCAGCGCGGTGCCCGCGCCTATTATTGCTATCAATAAAGAAGCTATCAGCGCATGACCAGTATTCGCTAGAGGCGATTTTTTCTTGATATTTTGTACAGCCAAGGAGGTGTCAGTCCGAGGCCTTGCAAGGGTGCGTTTGCGTTTCCACATGCACGTATGATGCCCCTTTGCCCGAATGTTTCCCACCGATTCACCCGGTTACCCCCGCCATGTCCGCACTCACCCACTTTGACGCCCAGGGCCAGGCCCACATGGTCGACGTGGCCGCCAAGGCCGCCACGCACCGCATCGCCATCGCCAGCGGCCGCATCGAAATGCTGCCCGCCACCCTGGCCCTCATCGAAGCCGGCACCGCCAAAAAAGGCGACGTGCTGGGCATCGCCCGCATCGCCGGCATCATGGCCGCCAAGAAAACCAGCGACCTGATTCCGCTGTGCCACCCGCTGGCACTGACCCGTGTTGCTATTGAATTTGAAGCTGCCAGCGCACGACAGTCGGGTGCTATCGGCATATTTTGCACTGCAACCGTGGAAACGGTGGGCCCCACCGGCGTCGAAATGGAAGCCCTCACCGCCGTGCAAATAGCCCTGCTCACCATCTACGACATGTGCAAGGCCGTGGACCGGGGCATGTCCATCCACGACGTGCGCGTGGTGGAAAAGCATGGGGGGAAGTCGGGGAGTTTTGTGGCGACAGCATCATCGGCCTAGCGCGCCACAGACTTCACCCGCCGCGCTCGGAAAGGGCCCAATTAAAGCAGGCACAACACGCCTAGCGGCACTCGGGTGGCGCGAACTTGGCGGGCAAAGACCCTGCGGTTCCGACCATGGAGCGTAATGTTGAAATAGTGCTCGCCTCTGACTGACAACTCCAGTCCAAGACACCGAGCCTGTCAGAAACTTTGTGTGTGAGGCATAGCATGTCAACAAGGAGCATGAATGCCACGCAAGACGAAGACAACCGCTGCGGCGGACAAGGCGGCGCAGCCGCAATTCTCAGCCGAGCTGCTGGAGCAACTCATCCCCGGGCCGGTAACGCCGGCCGAGCTCGAAGGCATCTTCCAGCAGTTCAAGAAGTCGGTTCTTGAGCGCGCCCTGGGCGCCGAGATGAGCCATCATCTGGGCTACACGCCCGGCCAGGCCAAGCCCGAAGGGGCTGGCGCCAATCACCGCAACGGCAAGAGCGCCAAGACGGTGCTGACCGATGCGGGAGCGCTGCGCATCGACGTTCCCCGCGACCGCGAGGGCACTTTCGAGCCACAACTCATCGGCAAGCACGAACGGCGCTTCACCGGCTTCGATGACAAGATCATCGCCATGTACGCCCGGGGCATGACGGTGCGCGAGATCCAGGGCTTCCTGGCCGAGATGTACTCGGTGGACGTCTCGCCCGACCTCATCAGCAGTGTCACCGACGCCGTGATGAGCGAGGTCACGGCCTGGCAGACGCGCCCGCTGGAGGCGATGTACCCGGTGGTGTTCTTTGACGCGCTGCGGGTCAAGATCCGCGAGGATGGCGTGGTGCGCGCCAAGGCCGTGTACCTGGCGCTGGGTGTGCTGCCCGATGGCAGCCGCGACATCCTGGGCATCTGGATCGAGAACACCGAGGGTGCCAAGTTCTGGATGAAGGTGTTCAACGATCTGAGGACACGCGGCGTCCATGACATCCTGATCGCCGTCACCGACGGGCTCAAGGGTATGCCAGAGGCGCTGGGCGCGGTGTTCCCGGCCACGACGCTGCAGACCTGCATCGTGCACCTGATCCGCAATAGCCTGGACTTCGCAAGCTGGAAGGACCGCAAGAGCCTGGCGGCGGCCATCAAACCCATCTACACAGCAGTGAGCGCCGAAGCGGCCCAGACTGAGCTCGATGCGTTTGAAAAGGGGCCCTGGGGCCAGAAATTTCCCACGGTCGTGGGCGCCTGGCGCAGGGCCTGGGACAAGGTGATCCCATTCTTCGCCTTCCCGCCCGAGGTGCGACGCGTGATCTACACGACCAATGCGATTGAAAGCGTGAATGCGCGGCTGCGCAAGATCATCAAGACCAGAGGACACTTCCCCAGCGACGATGCGGCCACCAAGCTGATCTGGCTGGCCCTGCGCAACATCACCGAGGACTGGGGGCGAGCAGCCAACCATTGGAAATCAGCGATGAACCAGTTTGCAATCCTCTACGAAGAACGATTCATGAAACCGAGCACGTAAGATATCCAACCAGCTTCACGAAATCGGTGAAGGTTCAATGAGCCTCACACACGGAAATTCGGACACGCCCAAGACACCAGCCGCATTCGCAGCGTATGACGTACCCAAAGCCACGGCGCCCCCCGTGCCCTGTCTCCAGGGGGTCAGCACGAGTGTTCGTCCGTCGACGGGACCCGCATTGGCGCTAAATGTGACGGTAATTTCACCGTCTGCAGCCGTCCCAGGAGCAGCCGTCATCAGCACACTCGATACGTACTTGCTTCTTGCACCAACCCCGCCCGTCCGGGAGTTCCAGACCCCAATGGTGTTCGCCAGATCGGTTGCTGCAGCCGACCCTGACCCGATCTCTACCCTGGCACCATCGGCGATGCTCAACCCCTCCATCACACGGGCCCGTGCAGTGAACGTTTGATATGCTGGTAACGCAATCGCTGCCAAGATACCCACAATCGCAACAACGACCATGAGTTCTAGCAGGGTGAATCCCTCGTCGTGTTGTCGAATCATCATGTGCGTGTCACTTTAGTGGATTCGATATCCAAAGCAATTAATATTCCAGCGTTAATAGTCCTTTATAAGACGCCGCCCCACTTTCACCCTGAACTTGTCCGCGTCCGCTGCGGCGCCTCACACACGCAAAGCTGCCCAAAGGCAGGCGCCAATTTTGCTTGCTTGGCTTCTGCAGTTCTCTTTCCCCTCTGGAGCCTCCTCTTGATGACCCCAACGCATCGCAACCATCGACACTGGTTGTTCGCCATTTTTGTCTTATCCGGTTTTGCCGGCCTAATTTATCAATCCATTTGGTCGCATTACCTTGGGCTGTTCTTGGGGCATGCAGCCTATGCGCAAGCGCTCGTTCTTGCGATATTCATGGGAGGCATGGCCGCCGGAGCTGCATGGATTGCACATGCGGGCCGACGCTGGCGCAATCTGATTCGTGGTTATGCGGTGATTGAAGCCATCATCGGGGTGTGCGGGCTGCTGTTTCACAGCATCTTTGGTAGCGTGGCGAGTTTCAGTTATGACTGGCTCATTCCCGCCTTGGCGGACCCTTGGGCCATAAATCTTGCGCGTTGGATAGTTGCCGCCCTGTTGATACTGCCGCAGACCATTTTGCTGGGTATGACCTTCCCATTGATGAGCGGAGGGCTGATCCGCCGTTTCCCAGGGAGCGATGGTCACGTGTTGGGAAGTCTCTACTTTACAAATAGCATTGGTGCTGCTGGCGGTGCATTGGTGGCCGTTTTTGTTCTGTTGCCCTGGGTGGGTTTGCCTGGCGCCATGGTGGTTGCGGGTGTTCTCAATTTCGCGGTTGCGGGACTGGCCTGGTGGCTTGCGCGTGAGCCAGAACCGGTGCGTCCTGCGGCTGCCCAGGCGCGGCCAACTTCTGAGCAAAGCTTGCGGCACAACCCGTTGCTCCGGCTGGTACTGATCAGCACAGCACTTTCTGGGGCGGCATCTTTTGCCTACGAAATCATCTGGATCCGCATGCTCAGCATGACAGTGGGCAGCACCATGCATGCCTTTGAGCTCATGCTGGCCTCATTCATTGCGGGCATCGCCCTGGGCGGCCTCTGGGTACGCAGGCATGCAGACAGCACCGACGCCCCTTTGCGGCTG
Organism: Acidovorax carolinensis; assembly: GCF_002157145.1. Classification (NCBI taxonomy): domain Bacteria; kingdom Pseudomonadati; phylum Pseudomonadota; class Betaproteobacteria; order Burkholderiales; family Comamonadaceae; genus Acidovorax; species Acidovorax carolinensis. Next base: position 3,964,224 of record NZ_CP021361.1, on the reverse strand, counting down.
GTTGGGTGGATGCAGGTGTTCATGGGCGTGGCGGCCCTGGCATCGCTGGCGGTTTACGCCAATGCGTTTGCCTGGGTGGGCTGGTTGATTCAGGCCCTGGCCAAAACGGATGGCGGATATGCGCTGTTCAATTTAGGCACCGCAACGACTGCCATCGCCATCATGTTGCCTGCGGCCTTCTTTGCCGGCACGACGCTGCCCTTATTTACCGTGGCGCTGTTGCGCAATGGGCAGGGCGAGCGTGCCATTGGCCGTGTGTATGCGTGGAACACCTTGGGCTCCATTGCAGGGGTGTTCGCAGCCATCCATTTCCTTATTCCGGTACTTGGCCTCAAGCTCGCGCTGTGCATCGCCGCATTGGTGGACATGGGCATTGGGTTGGTTCTGCTTCGCCTGCATGCCGATACGCAAAAGTCCATGGTGCGCTTTGGCATGGGCTTGGGATTGGCCGCCGTGGCGCTGATCGTGGCAGTGCGTATTCCGTTTGACCCCATGACAACGGCGTCCGGGGTGTTTCGGCACGGGCGCACCAGCTTGCAGCAGGGCGACAAGGTTCTGTACTACAAGGATGGAAAAACCACCAGCGTTGCCGCCGTGCTGTCTGACAACGGCAACCTGCACATTTCCACAAATGGCAAAACCGATGCCTCCATTCAGATGGACGATAACCAGCCCGCATCTTTGGACGAGCCAACGATGGTGCTGGCCGCAGCCTTGCCGCTGAGCATGCACGCGTCGCCCCAGCGGGTCGGGGTAATTGGCTTTGGCTCCGGCCTGACGACCCACACCTTTCTCGGTGATGCGCGGGTTCGGCAGGTGGACACCATTGAAATCGAGTCGGCCATGGTGCAAGGCGCCAAGGCCTATGGGCGCCGCGTGGAGCGTGCGTACAACGACCCGCGCTCGCATATTGTCATTGACGATGCCAAATCGTATTTCTCTGGGCAGAACAGCAAGTACGACATCATCATTTCAGAGCCCTCCAATCCGTGGATCAGTGGTGTGGGCGCCCTGTTTTCTCAGGAGTTCTATCAGTTCGTGCCACGGCACCTGAATGAAAATGGTTTGTTCGTGCAGTGGGTGCAGATGTATGAAATCAACGATGCATTGCTCGGCTCCATCCTCAAAGCCTTGGCCCCAGCATTTAGTGACTATGCAGCGTATTTGAGCAATCAGTCTGACCTGCTCATCATTGCAAGCCCTAAGGGGTCGGTACCCAAGCTGAACCTGGCCCCGCTGGTGGCCAACGCCAAAAGCCAGATGGACTTGAAGCGCATAGGCATTGAGAATGCAGAGCAGTTGGGCTTCCGTCAGATTGCGGATGGGCGGCTGCTCAGGGCGCTCAGCCAACTGCACCCCAAACAGGCTGCGAATTCAGATTTTTATCCGATATTGAGCCTTGAGGCGCCCAAGGCGCGATTCAAAAACGGCTTGGCAGAGACGACGCAAAGCCTGCCGGTCATCAACAGACCCCTGCTGGGGGCGCTGGGCATTGCCTCCGTATTGCCCGCCAATGTCGAGCCAACCCAGATCCAGCATTTTCCAGCCGACACATTGACGATTCGCGCGCGGACCATTGCCAAAGAAATGCGTGGCGAGATAACTCTGTTCTCGCCAGCCGTCGCATCGCTCCAGGCTGCGGCACGTGCCTGTGACGCACCGTGGACTGTGCAGCAACGCCGACAGTTGGCCGCCAACATCAGCGACCTGGCCGACCGCACCATCCAGTACCTGCCGCCCTCTTTATTGCAGGGCGTATGGATTCAGCCCACATGGATGCCCTGCGCCCATAAGCTGCCGGCTGACTTTGCGCGCGCCATGGCCCTGCTGCAGGCGCATGCCCAGCGAGACTATGCGCAAATGGAGGCGCTCGGCAACGACTGGATCAAGAACCGCCCGCAGGACGAGTTTATGAAAACCGGCTTTGATGGGTATGCCTGGTCAGGAGTGGTGCTTGCGCTGATTCAACAAAAGAAATGGGACCAGCTGTCAGGCAGCCTCGACATAGAGGCCCAAAAGGTGCGGATCAGCCCCGAACGGCTGTTCCTGCACCGCATTGCCCATGCGCTGGCGCGCGAGACCTCGAACCAACCATGACGAGTGCCATCACCGCCTACTAAAACCCATCCAGCGGTGCATAGGCGCGGATGCGCAGGGTTTGCGGGTCCAGCAATACCACCCAGTCCAGGCTGGTGCGAGAAACCAGGGGCAGCCAGCGCAAGTTGTCTGCCTCGCGGGTTTCACCCGGCTCGATGTTGGCCATAGCCTCGGCGACGGCCTTTTCGATCACGTCAACATAAGTCGGGTGCGCGGCTCGCAGCGCCGCCAAGGTCTTGGAGCGCTCCCGCACCTGTTTCCGGTTCATGGCGTAGTCCTGCCAGCGGCTGGGCCATTGGCCTGCATCCACGCCCGACAGGGATGAGCCAAAACTCTGCAGGCGCTCGCTGGCGGACTCGGCCTCGCGCAAGCCCAGCGTCCGCAGTGCGCCAGCCCTCCAGGGCTGCGCCCAGGGAGGCAGGTTCTGCACATCGGGCTCGGCTATGTCGGCATAGCTCACCAGCCGAAAACGGTCGACTTCAAAGACCTGCGCTAAAGGGCGGGCATGCGCCAGGGTTTGCAGACCGTAGGCAAGTGCCGCCAATTGCAGAAGGGCAATCAACGAATAATCTACCGCCAGTGCCAATCGGGTCTTGGTGCTGCGGTACAGCAGCAAGGTCAGCAGCGGTCCGCACACCAGATCCACACCCACAATCGTCCAGAAGAGACGCAGCCCGCCCGCCAATTGTCCCAGCGGAGACGGAAACCACAGGGCGAACACCAACAACGCTACCAAGACCAGCACTACCGCAGACAGTAGCACATGGAGCCCTGCCGCCAAGGCCAGGCGAGGGCGGGGCAAAGTCATGGGGGGCGGGGTTATTTCATGGGTTGTGAACATGGCAAACAAAGCTGCATTCTTACGAAAAAAGCCCGCCAAGGCGGGCTTTTGCCGGGTGCGCCAGATTCTGGATTCTGGCAGCGCACCTCAGATTAACGGCACTCGCTGGGTGCGAACTTGGCGGGCAGCGTGCCCGCAGTAGCAGTCAGCTTGCGCGCGGAAGAGATGGCGATGGCATCCGAACCGCAGCCCCAGTCAATCGATCCCGTTTCATCACCTGCCAGAGCTGTTGCAAGCGCAACGGGGCCGGCCTTTACTTGAACGTAAGGGTTGTAGTTGAGGGTGGCATTCGCAGGAATCGCACCGATGTTGGTCTTGTCAAAAGTGACGGTCACAATGCCAGTATCGGCGGCGATTTGCACCTTGCTGACGTATTTGCTCTTGGCGCCAGCGCCGCCCACTTGGGCATTGAATGCGGTAGCGACGGCTTTGAGCTCATCGGCCGTTTGGGCGTCGGTCTCCACCAGCTTCTTGGCGCCGGTGGCCAGCGAAATACCTTCTGTCACGCGTGCGCGCACCGTGTAGTCTTGGTACGCTGGCAGTGCCACAGCGGCCAAAATACCAATGATCGCCACAACGATCATCAATTCGATCAGGGTGAAACCCTTTTGCAGAGTACGTTTCATAAAAAACTCCTAGGAGGTCAATTGCAATGAAAAACCTGCAGAAGGATTCTCCAGGTTCGTAACGATTGCAGCATTTTTCATGCCAGCCTTTGAGTGAAACAAGACGTTTCTATTTCTGTGGAAGGCGCTAAAAATTGACAATGCATTGTTGCAGTAATGCCTTTCGAGGGATGTAAATGACAATTTTGTCGCGCAGAGAGTGTCGCAAAGTGCATCTTTGTTTTACACATTCACCCACGCCTTGCCTGCCGCCAAAAAATGTCTTGTGCGTGTGGGAGAGGGGCACGCGCTGAGGCGGGTTTGATTTGGAGAGGGCGGGCCCGCCCCATCCGCGCCTTGGGCTTGATCAGGCCGACAAGCTTGCGCGTGCCAACGCACTCAGTGCCCGTGTGCAATTCGGGGTTAGACGCTGATTATTGATAAATCGGGTCAAGGCCCTGAGCAACAAGCGATGGCAGCTACCAATATGGCCAATATCCAGTGGTCATGAGTCATGTCTTTTTCTGTGGCGTGGTCTGGTGCTGCTTCCATGGATCACTGGTTCGTGCCGAGGCAGTTTTCCACTTGCAGGGCGGGCACTCTTGCAAATTCACCCTCATTGTTGGTCACCTTGACCAGCCCTTCGCTGCACGCATGTGCTGCAATGTGCAGGTCAGTCACACCCATGGGCTGGCCGAGCTTTTCCAGCCCGGCGCGGGCGGTGCCATAGTGCTGTGCCTCTTTGCTGCCTAGGGGAGCACTTCGAGCCGGCTGCAAAAGTCTTCAATAACCGCCAGGTTTTCGCTGACCTTGCTGCCTTTTTTTCGGCCCCGTGAAAAAGCTCAGACAAGGTGATCGCAGAAATCGCCATGCGGCTGGCGTTCTGGTGGAAGACGGGCAGCAGCTCCTGAGGACGCCGCTTTAAGACGTAGATGACGATATTGGTGTCAAGCAGGTAGCGCAGCATCACGGTATTGCCGCTTTGCCTGGTGCTGGCTGGCGCGCTCTGGCATGAAGTCATCGCTTACTGCCGGGTCGCTCAAAAAGAAGCTATCCCAAGTCTGCCCCACAGGGGAAATGATGCGCTCGTTGCCTTTGGCGCGCACCTTCACCTTGCGCATGCCGTCGGGTAGGCGCAGGTCTATGGGGAGTCTGACGGCTTGCGTCCGGTTGTTGATGAAGACGGTGCTGATGGTCATTGCGCATTTTTCCAGGATGTGTATGGCATTGGTATGTGGCGACTTGTAGCCGCGTCAAGGCTTGCTGTTGGTATGGGGAAATTGGGGCCGGATTTCCAAATCTTGCTTAAATCAGCGTCTTACCCTTATTCAGCGAGCGCTGACAGCTATCAAAACAGCTTTACTCCCTACACCTCGAACACTTGCCCCGCCTGCAGCCAGGAAATTTCATGAGGTGCTGCGTTACCGGGGTGCGTGATGGCGTCAAAGCGGCGCACTTCTTCCACAATCAATTGCGTCTCGGACGGCTTGGTGTGCGTGATGTAGATGGGGCAATGCCTGCCGGGGGCGAGCTGGGCCAGCTCTTGCGCCAGGGTGTGGGGCGACAAGTGCAGGCTGCGCTGTGCCAGGGCGCTTTCGTGGTTGCCGAATGCGGTTTCTATGACCAGCATGGCCAGGGGCAGCTGGTTGATGCGCTGCCAGAAGGCAGGGTTGGGGCCGGTGTCGCCGCTGAAGGCCCACCAGCCGGTGTGGCCCTGCACGGCGTAGCCCACGGCGGGCACGGTGTGGATAGCGGGCAGCACTTCGATGGTCAGGCCGGCCAATTGCAGCACCTGCCCGGTTTCTAGCGCGGTGTAGGCCAGCAAAGGCGCTGCAGCGCTGGGGATGCAGCTGAAATCGGGCCAGATGACGTTGTTGAAAATGTGTGCCTGCAGCGCGGCAATGGTGGCGGGCAGGGCGTGCACCTGCACGGGCGTGCAGCGCAGGGACGAGACAGCATCGAGCATCAGGGGCAGGGCGGCCACATGGTCCAGGTGCGCGTGGGTGAGCAGCACATGGTCGATCTGGCGCATTTCTGCCAGGGTGAGGTCGCCTACGCCGGTGCCTGCGTCGATGAGGATGCGCCCCTCGATGAGAAACGAGGTGGTGCGGCAGCCTTGGGCGATGGCGCCAGAGCAGCCCAACACGCGAACCTTCATGCCAGCCTTAATCGGAAGTGAAAGGGAATGGGCCGCTTTGTCCACGCCCAGAAGTCACCCCCGGGGGGGGCGGCTGGCAATGCAACAACCCGCAGAAATATCAGGCTTGTTCGAATTGCATTTCGGTGCCTGCCAGGGTGATGCGGTCACCATGTTTGAGGGGCACGGGGGCGCCCGCCATGGGGGTGCCGTTGACCAAAGGCATGTCGGGCCCTTCGACATGGGCCAGCACATGGCCCTGGTGGCGCTTGGTGATGGAGGCCACGGCCACGCCGGGCTTGCCGATGGTGGTAACCACTTTCTGCAAGGCCACCTCGCGCCCGGCGGCCGCGCCCGTCATCACGCGAATGACGGCCGGCGTTGGCATGGCAGGCTGCGGCATGGGTGCAGGGGCCGGGCGGGGCGCAGCCGCAAGCGAGGGCGCCATGCCTGGCTTGACGAGCATGGTTTTCTCGAAGTTTTCGGCCTCGGCGTCGTGCAGGAAGCGGATCTTGTATTTGCCCACTTCGATGACGTCGCCATTGCGCAGCTCCTGGCGCTTGATGGCCTTGGCGTTGACATAGGTGCCATTGGTGCTGCCCAGGTCTTCGATTTCGACCTCGTCTTCGGTCATGTGGAGGACGGCGTGCTCTCCGCTGACGGCAAGGTTGTCGATAACGATGTCGTTATAGGGGCGCCGGCCCAGCGTGGTTCGTTCCTTGGTCAACTCGACCTCTTTGATGACGACGCTGTCGATCGAAACGATCATTCTGGGCATGATCCACTCCTCGGGTGTTGAATAGTTGTTGGGGCGAGCGGCTTCATGTGGACCTGATCAATCGAGACATGAAACCGCGTTTTTTGTGGGCGCCTGCTGTCGTTTTTGCCAGCAGCACGCTGATGTTGTCGCGCCCGCCATGGGCATTGGCGGTGTCAATGAGTAGCGTGGCTTTGTCTTCCAGCGACAGGGATGCGCGCACCATTTCCGCCAGGTCGGCGTCGGACACCATGTCGGTCAGGCCGTCCGAGCACATGAGGAACAAATCGTTCGGTGCGACCTGGAACTCGTTCACCTCCATTTGCACATGGGGCTCCACCCCCAGTGCACGGGTGACAAGATTGCCGTTGCTGGACGCGGCAGCTTGCTCGGGAGTCAGGAACCCGGCGTCCACCTGCTCCTGCAGCCAGGAATGGTCGCGCGTGATTTGCTGCAGCACGCCATCGCGCAGGCGGTAACAGCGCGAGTCGCCGATGTGGCCCAAAATGAGCCGGTCACCCCGAAACACCCCAACGACCAAGGTGGTGCCCATGCCTGCATACTGGGGGTTGGAAAGGGATGCGCCCAAAACGGCGTGGTTGGCGTTTTCCACGCAGATTTCGAGCGCCTTTCGAACATCGGCAAGCTGCGCATTCTTGCCCGTTTGAGCGAGCCAGCGCGCCATTTCCGTTCGAATGAAGGTGGTGGCCATGGCGCTGGCCACTTCGCCTGCGTTGTAGCCGCCCATGCCGTCCGCAAGAACCGCTAATGGCGCATCGCGGTCGAACGCCACGGCGTCTTCGTTGTTGTTGCGCACCCGTCCACGGTCGGTGCGGGCAAAGAATTCGTAGGTCATGGAGGTTGCCGCGTGCGTCGTCAGGCAGCCGAAGACGGTGGAAGTACCGAATTCCGGACAGTGGGAGGTTCCATCACGGCTTCCTGGAAATCTGCCGTGTCAGGCCCATTTGCATCGCTCCTCGCATCATAGACGAGTGCATGGGGCGGCAGCGCTATTACAGGTGGAGTGGTGACCATGCCTAGCGTCATGGATGGGGAAGCGCTTGCATGGTCAAAAAACTCTCAGCCTTTCTGGGTTCACCGGCAGTCAGGCAGCAAGTTCTGCGCCCGCATCATGATGCGCCCCGCCCGGCGCAAATGGTGCTGGTTTGCGGGGGCTGGGCCGCAATACCGACCTTTTCGTGCCGTTGCGGGTAGCGGACCCTCATGGGCATGTCATTTTTGTCACTGCCCATGCCGTCCGTGTTACTTAATGTATGGACGAGGTGCGCCGGGCTCGCGGCCAGAACTTGCCGATGCCCACCACGAATGCTGCCCCCAGCGCGGCGGCCACATAGTGCAACGCCGGGTGCGCCATGGCGTAGTCGTGCAGCGAGGTGTCGCTGACGATGGTTTCGCCGCCCACCCAGCCGATCAGGGCGGCACCCAGAACCACGATGACCGGAAAGCGGTCCATCAGCCTGATCATCAGTGTGCTGCCAAAGATCACGAGCGGGATGCTGATGGCCAGCCCCAGCACCAGCAGCACCAGGTTGCCGTGCGCGGCGGCGGCCACGGCAATCACGTTGTCCAGGCTCATCACCAGATCGGCAATCAGGATGGTGCGCACGGCGGCCATGAGGTTGCCGTAGGATTTGGACTCGCCCTCGTCATCACCGTCGTCGCTGAGCAGCTGCAGGCCGATCCACAGCAGCAGGCAGCCGCCGATGATCTGCAGGAACGATAGTTCCAGCAGCTTGGCGGCCACCACGGTCAGCGCGATGCGCAGCACCACGGCCGCGCCGGAGCCCCAGAAAACGGCCTTGCGCTGCTGGTGCGGCGGCAGGGAGCGCGCGGCCAGTGCAATGACGACCGCGTTGTCCCCCGAAAGGATGATGTTGATCCAGACGATCTTGACGAGACCGATCCAGAAATCGGCACTGTGCAGAATTTCCATGACTTAACTCCATTGTTATGAATGCAAGAAGCGCCCGAAACCAGGGTTTCGGGCGCTTCTGTTTTTTTGGAGTCTTCAGTCTACCGGGCGGCGGCGCCCGGGTCGTCCGTAATTTTGCTTACGGCAATGACGGCATTACTTCAGCTGGGCCTTGAGCAGCTTGCCCAGTTCCGAAGGGTTGCGCGTGATGATGAAGCCCGACTCTTCCATGATGGCGAGCTTGGCATCGGCCGTGTCGGCACCGCCGGAGATCAGCGCGCCCGCATGGCCCATGCGCTTGCCGGCCGGAGCCGTCACGCCCGCGATGAAGCCGACGATGGGCTTCTTCATGTTGGCCTTGCACCACTGGGCGGCTTCGGCTTCGTCGGGTCCGCCGATTTCGCCGATCATGATCACGGCGTCGGTGTCGGGATCGTCGTTGAACGCCTTCATCACGTCGATGTGCTTCAAGCCATTGATGGGGTCGCCACCAATGCCCACAGCGGTGGACTGGCCCAGGCCCACTTCGGTCAGCATGGCCACGGCTTCATAGGTCAGCGTGCCCGAGCGGCTCACCACGCCGATGCGGCCCTTGCGGTGGATGTGGCCGGGCATGATGCCGATCTTGATTTCGTCGGGCGTGATGATGCCAGGGCAGTTGGGGCCCAGCAGCAGCGTCTTCTTGCCGCCGGCGGCTTCCTTGGCCTTCATCTTGTTGCGCACCATCAGCATGTCGCGCACTGGGATGCCTTCGGTGATGCAAATCGCCATGTCCAGGTCGGCCTCAACGGCTTCCCAGATGGCAGCAGCAGCGCCTGCGGGCGGCACATAGATCACCGACACGGTGGCGCCGGTTTGCGTGGCGGCTTCCTTGACGGAGGCGTAGATCGGGATGTTGAAGATCGACTCGCCGGCCTTCTTGGGGTTCACGCCGGCCACGAAGGCGTTCTTGCCGTTCGCGTATTCCTGGCACTTTTCGGTGTGGAACTGGCCAGTCTTGCCCGTGATGCCCTGGGTGATGACCTTGGTGTCTTTGTTGATGTAGATCGACATGATTCGTGTCCTAGTCAGTCGGGGACAGAGCTAAAGATCTGTCCCCAAGGTCATTACTTAACGGCAGCAACAATTTTTGTAGCAGCTTCGGCCATGGTGTCCGCGGCAATGATGGGCAGGCCCGATTCGGCCAGCAGCTTCTTGCCCAGCTCTTCGTTGGTGCCCTTCATGCGCACCACCAGCGGCACCGACAGGTTCACGGCCTTGCAGGCGGTGATCACGCCGTTGGCGATGGTGTCGCACTTCATGATGCCGCCGAAGATGTTGACCAGAATGCCTTCCACCTTGGGGTTGCTCAGCATGATCTTGAAGGCTTCGGTGACCTTCTCGGCGGTGGCGCCGCCGCCCACGTCCAGGAAGTTGGCCGGCTCGCCGCCAAACAGCTTGATGGTGTCCATGGTGGCCATGGCCAGACCAGCGCCATTCACCAGGCAGCCGATGTTGCCATCAAGGCTGATGTAGGCCAGGTCGAACTTGCTGGCCTCCACTTCGGCCGGGTCTTCTTCATCGAGGTCGCGCAGGGCCACGATTTCGGGGTGGCGGAACAGCGCGTTGGGGTCGAAGTTGAACTTCGAGTCCAGTGCCATCAGCTGGTTCTTGCTGTCGCGGTTCAGGGGGTTGATTTCCACCAGCGACGCATCGGTGTCCATGTAGCACTGGTAGAGCTTCTGGAAGATGTCCACGGCCTGCGCGGTGGACTCGGCGGGCAGGCCGATGCCATTGGCGATCTTCTTGGCTTGCTCGGCACCCAGGCCGCTCAAAGGGTCGATGAATTCGGTGACGATCTTCTCGGGCGTGGCGTGGGCCACTTCCTCGATGTCCATGCCGCCTTCGCTCGAAGCAATGAAGGCGATCTTCTGCGTGGCGCGGTCGGTCACGATGGACACGTAATATTCTTTTTGAATGTCGGCGCCGTCTTCGATGTAGAGGCGGCGAACCTTCTGGCCTTCAGGGCCGGTCTGGTGCGTCTTGAGCTGCATGCCCAGGATTTCGCCCGCGATGCGCTTGACATCGTCGATGGTCTTGGCAACCTTCACGCCGCCGCCCTTGCCGCGCCCACCGGCGTGGATCTGGGCCTTGACCACCCACACGGGGCCGCCGAGTTTCTGGGCTGCTTCAACGGCTTCTTGCACCGTGAACGCGGGAATGCCACGCGGAACGGGCACACCAAAATTGCGCAAGATTTCCTTGCCTTGGTATTCGTGAATCTTCATGAGGTCTCTCTCAGGGAAGGGTGGTAGTTACCCGTTTACCATGGACACAAGAATGTCTGGCCGCGGGCTTGGGACATGGCAACCGGTGAATGTATCATGCTGCAATGCACCATCCCTTGTGCCAAGCTTACATACAGGGACGGCCACAGCGCAATCATCCCCCGCAGGAGCATTCACATGTCCAGAATCTTTATTGACGGCGAAGCCGGCACCACAGGCCTGCAGATTCGCGAGCGCCTGCAGGCCATGCCGCAGATCGAGCTGGTCAGCATTGCGCCCGAGTTGCGCAAGGACCCGGCCGCCAAGCGCGAACTGATTGCGGGCGTGGATCTGGTGGTGCTGTGCCTGCACGACGACGCCGCGCGCGAAACCGTGGCCATGGTCGATGACATCGAAAAGACCACTGGCCGCCAGGTCAAGGTGATCGACGCCAGCACCGCGCACCGCACGGCGCCCGGCTGGGTGTTTGGTTTTCCCGAGCTGGCCGCTGGTCAGGCGCAGGCCGTGCGCGAGGCGCTGCGCGTGTCCAACCCCGGCTGCTACGCCACCGGCGCCATTGCCTTGCTGCGCCCGCTGGTCGATGCGGGCCTGGTGCCCCAAGATTTCCCACTGGCGCTGCCCTCGGTCAGTGGTTATTCGGGCGGTGGCCGCACCATGATCGAAGCCTACGAGCAGGGCCAGGCGGCGCCGTTCGAGCTGTATGCGCTGGGCCTGTCGCACAAGCACCTGCCTGAGATTCTCAAATACACCGGGCTTACGCGCCGGCCCATCTTCGTGCCCGCCGTCGGCAACTTCCGCCAGGGCATGCTCGTGCAGTTGCCTTTGCATCTGGACCTGCTGCCGGGCCAGCCCAAGGCGGCCGATCTGCACGACGCGCTGGCCGCGCATTACGCGCGCAGCAATACCCCCGCGCAATGGGTGAGCGTGCTGCCACCCACCGAAGACGGCAAGCTCGAACCCACCGCGCTCAACGACACCAACAAGCTGGAGCTGCGTGTGTTCGCGAACGAAACCTACCGACATGCCGTGCTGGTGGCGCGCCTGGATAACCTGGGCAAGGGCGCCAGCGGTGCGGCCGTGCAGAACCTGCAATTGATGCTGGGTTTGTGATCGGGCAGGCCCTGCGGCAGCGGGGCGTGACGCAGCCGGCGCTCGGGTGTGTCGACTTTTTGCTCTGTATTTGATAGCTTGAAGCGGTTGTAAATAAATCGCTTTCGACCTGTTTGGCTCAGGATGGTTGGCAATGCAGTTCTCTGGCAGTTGCTCCACCTTTCACTCGGTTTCGTCGTCGGGGTAGCCATCGCGCACCACACGGCGCACCACGTCCCCCGAGAACCCGCGCGCGGCCAGAAAGCGCATTTGCCGCGCCCGCTCTTGCGGATCGGTGGCCACGCTGCCAAAGCGTTGGCGCCAGACGGCCTGGGCGCGCTCCAGCTCGGTGGCGCGCAGGCGCTCGGCCGTGGCGCGCACCAAGTCGTCATCGAGCCCCTTGCTGCGCAGCTCCTGCACCAGGCGCTGCGTGCCCAGCCTGCTGGCGCGGCGGTGCACCAGCGATTCGGCCACGCGATTCGCGTTGATGAAATCCTTGGCCTGCAGGTCGTCGAGCACGGCGTTGAGGTCGTCGCCCTCTTGCGCATGGCGCGCCAGCTTGGTGGCCAACTCGCTGCGCGAATGTTCGCGCTGGGCCAGCAGCCGCAGCGCGCGGCCCTTGAGGGAGAGGCTGCCAAAGCCCATGGCGATTTTGCTCTGCTATTGATAGCTGCTGGCGCTTGTTGAATAAGCGCTCGCGGCCATTTTCACTTCAAGTAAAGGAGTGACAGGCGCGACGGGCGCCCGTAGCTGCGCTTACTTGTCTTCTTTCTCGCCCTTCTCGGCCTTGCCGGGCTTGCTGGCGGGGGCGGCTTCCAGGGCGGCTGGCAGCAGGGCAATGCCCAGGCTTTCGCGCACCTTGTTCTCGATCTCGCGGGCCAGGTCGGGGTTTTCGCGCAGGAACTCGCGGGCGTTGTCCCGGCCCTGGCCGATTTTTTCGCCGTTGTAGGCATACCAGGCGCCGGCCTTTTCGACGATCTTGGCGTTCACGCCCATGTCGATGATTTCGCCCTCGCGGCTGATGCCTTCGCCGAACAAAATGTCGAACTCGGCCGTCTTGAAGGGCGGGCTTACCTTGTTCTTGACCACCTTCACCTTGGTTTCGTTGCCGATGGCTTCGTCGCCTTTCTTGATGGTGCCGGTGCGGCGGATATCCAGGCGCACCGACGCATAGAACTTGAGCGCATTGCCGCCGGTCGTCGTTTCAGGCGAGCCGAACATCACGCCGATCTTCATGCGGATCTGGTTGATGAAGATGACCATGCAGTTGGTCTTCTTGATGGTGGAGGTCAGCTTGCGCAGCGCCTGGCTCATCAGGCGGGCCTGCAGGCCGGGCAGGCTGTCGCCCATTTCGCCTTCGATTTCGGCCTTGGGCGTGAGGGCGGCCACCGAGTCAATGACGATCAGGTCCACGGCGCCCGAGCGCACCAGGCTGTCCACGATTTCGAGCGCCTGCTCGCCGGTGTCGGGCTGGCTGATCAGCAGGTCGGACAGCTGTACGCCGAGTTTCTGGGCGTATTGCACATCGAGCGCGTGCTCGGCATCGACAAACGCGCAGGTGCCGCCCTGCTTTTGCATCTCGGCAATCACCTGCAGTGTGAGTGTGGTCTTGCCCGACGATTCAGGGCCGTAGATTTCAACCACGCGGCCGCGCGGCAGGCCGCCCACGCCCAGCGCGATATCCAGGCCCAGCGAGCCGGTGGAGACCACCTGGATGTCCTCGATCACCTCGCCTTCACCCAGGCGCATGATGGTGCCCTTGCCAAACTGCTTCTCGATCTGGGCGAGCGCGGCGGCCAGGGCCTTGGCCTTTTCCGTGTTCACGGGCAATGCGGGATTGGTGCCTTTGACTGCGACGTCCATGAGAAACTCCTTGAAAAACAACAGGTTGGATGTTGGCATCGCTCTGCGGTTAATCACAGGCTGGATGCTTGAACAGTAGTTTATGCGAGCAATGGAATCGAGATAAAGCAATTTTTAGTCAGTTTGCCTGACAATGTGGCATGGCTGATTCAGCATCCATCGCACCGCCCACCACGTCTCTCGTCGCGCCCACTTCGGCGCTGGACGATCGCTGGCGCCAAACCCACCTGGGCCGCCTCATGGGCAGCGCGCTGCGCCGCTTTGACGCCCGGGTGCTGCAGCTCATGGCGCGCAATGTCGAGGTGCCGCTGGCGTTGTCCAACCTCGCGGCGCGCGACCAGGTCACGGCGGCGCATGTGCACATCACCCGCCATCTGGCGCTGCAAGGCGACCGGCTGACTGAACTGGCCCAGCGCGCGGGCATGACCAAGCAGGCCATGGCCAATCTGGTGGACCAGTGCGAGGCTTGGGGCCTGGTCACGCGCGCGGCCGATCCGCTGGATGCGCGCGCGCGGCGGGTGTGCTTCACGCCCATGGGCCTGGCCTGGTTGCGGGCGTTTCGCGACGCCGTGGCGCAGGCCGAAGCCGAGTTTCGCGAGGAAGTGGGGCCCGATGTGGCCACGGTGGTGGCCATCGGGCTGGAGGCCTACGCCGGGGCGGCGGGGGGTGAGTAAGCAACGTTGCCGCGTTCGTGGCGCCCACGGGTTCCGTGCAGGCCAGCAACCATTGCCGAAAGCACTGCAGCGCATGCAGCTGTGTGCGCCCTTCGGGGTAGCAAAACCAGTAGCCCACATCGCTCTGGTAACCGCCGCGCTGGGCAGCATCGGCCAGGGGCTCGCGCACCAGGCCGGCAGTGATTTCGTCCTGCACCAGGCAGCGCGGCACCAGCGCCAGGCCCATGCCGGCCATCACGGCACGAATCATGGTCTGGAACTGGTCGAACTGCGGGCCTGCCAGCGGGTCGATGCAGCCTTGCGCACCATGCGTTTCGCTCCAGCGCAGCCAGGCCTCGGGCACGGTCACATGGCGCAGCAGTGTGTGGTGCGCCACATCGCGCGGGGTGTGGATGGACCAGTCGGCCACTTTGGTGCGGGGCGCGATCAAAACCACCTCGTTGCCCGTGATGTAGTGGGCGTGGGCGCCGGGCCAGTGGCCGTCGCCAAACAGGATGGCGCAGTCGAGCTCGGGCCGCTCGAAGTTGTAGCTGTGCACATAGGGCACGAAATGCAGCGTGACCTGGGGATGCTGCTGTTGAAACTGCGGCAGGCGTGGAATGAGCCACTTGGCGCCAAAGGTGGGCAGGCTCGCCAGGTGCAACGCGCCGCCACCGTCGTCGCTGGTGATGAGCTCCAGCGTAGCGGCCTCGAGCTGCAGCAGCACGGCCTGCACGGCCTTTTCGTAGCGCTCTCCGGCCGGGGTCAGGGTCAGGCGCTTGCGGGTGCGTTCAAACAGCGGCACCGCCACCCAGGTTTCCAGGTCCTTGATCTGCTTGCTCACGGCGCTCTGCGTGAGGTGCAGCGCCTCGGCGGCGCGTGACACACCGCCGAACCGGGCCACGGTAGAGAACGCGCGCAGCAGATGCAGCGGAGGAGCCAGGCGGCGCAGTGACATGGTGGGGTGTAGTACTCAAAACATTCCGAATTGGAATGTTATCAGGCACATCCATTGCTTGGATGAGGACGTTCCTTTCGATAACCTCAGTGCATCTCACAGGAGAACTACCCTATGCAACGCCGTCACCTGCTTGCCACACTGGCATCCGTATCTTTAGCGCCTGGAATGTCATTCGCCCAGGAGGGCAAACCATTGCGCATGATCGTTCCCTTCCCGCCGGGGGCGCTACGGACATCACGGCGCGCACGCTGCAAGACGCCATGGCCCGAATCCTCAAGCAACCCGTGGTGCTGGAAAACCGCGGCGGTGCAGGCGGCTCCATCGGCATGGCCGAAGTGGCCCGCGCCCCGGCAGACGGCCTGACCATTGGCGTGGCCACGCTGTCCACCCACGGCGTGAACCCCGCCGTGTACAGCAAGCTGCCCTATCACCCCACCAAGGATTTCGTGGGCGTGACCGAGATCGTCAAGGCCCCGGGCGTCATCGTGATCAACCCCAAGGCGTTGCCTGTCAAGGACTTTGCCGACCTGGTGAAGTACCTCAAGGCCAACCCCGGCAAGGTGTCCTACGCCACGCCGGGCAACGGCACCATCGGCCACATGTGGGGCGAGCTGTTCAAGAGCAGCACGGGCACCTCGATGGTGCACATCCCCTACCGTGGTGCAGGCCCGGCCATCAACGATGTGCTGGCGGGGCAGGTGGCGGTTTACTTTGACCAAGTGGCTTCGTCGCTGCCGCACATCAAGGCTGGCAAAGTCAAGGCGCTGGCCGTGTCGTGGCCCCAGCGGCTGGATGTGCTGCCCGATGTGCCTACCTACGGCGAGCTGGGCCATGCCAACAACAACGATCCGTCGTGGTTTGGCCTGGTGGCGCCTGCTGGCACCCCGGCCGCGGCGGTGGACCGCATCCAGCATGCCGTGGCCCAGGCCCTGCAGGAACCCGCCGTGCGTGAGCGGCTGGCCGGGCAGGGGCTGTACCCCTCGGGCACGACGCCCAAGGCCTTCACGGCCCAGATCGCCCGCGAAATCGACAAGATGAAGGGCGTGGCGGCATTCGCCAAGGTCAGCCTCGATTGATCACTGCGCGGGCCTGCGGGCCCGATGGCCACAGCCGGAAAGACTCAGGGATAACCACGGGGTCTTTCGGGTCCGGGCGGCTAGGCCGGTCGCCCCAAATTAAGCACACTCTGCCTATGCATGCAGCCTTGAAACTGATCAACCACCGCTTCCAGCAAGCCCAGCCCGGTGCCACTGGCTCGCCGGGCGTTGCAACACCGCCCGTTCCCATGGTTTCGCACCAGCCCGGCAGCACACCGCTGGTCCTCGACTCGCCGCACAGCGGCACCCGATACCCGGCCGACTTTGGCGCCGCCCTCGATCTGGCCACACTGCGCCGCGCCGAGGACACGCATGTCGAAAAGATCTACGCCTTCGCCCCCGCCCTGGGCGTGGCCTGGGTCGAGGCGCATTTCCCCCGCATCTACCTGGATGCCAACCGCGACACCACCGAGCTCGACACCACGCTGCTCGACGGTGAATGGACCGACCCCTCTCCACCGATCCCCAGGTGCTCAGCAAGGTGCGCCTGGGCAAGGGCCTGATCTGGAAGTTCACCGACGAAGGCGAGCCCATCTATAACCGCCTGCTGTCCGTGGCCGAAGTGCGCACGCGCATCGACCGCTGCTGGCGTCCCTACCACGCCGCCGTGGCGCAGGCCATTGACGCGGCCCACGCACGCCATGGCTACAGCATCCACATCAACTGCCATTCCATGCCCGCCGTGGCCGCCAGCCATGCCACCGAGTTTCCGGGCCTCGTGCATGCCGACTTCGTGGTGGGCGACCGCGATGGCAGCACCGCCAGCCCGGCGCTGTCGGCGCTGATCTGCGAGCACCTGCGCGGCTGCGGCTACAGCGTGGAATACAACCACCCCTACAAGGGCGTGGAGCTGGTGCGCCGCTATGGCAACCCGGCGCAGCACCGCCACAGCATCCAGGTCGAGATCAACCGCAAGCTCTACATGGACGAAACCACGCTGGCCCAGCACCCCGAGGGCATGGCCCGCCTGCAGTCCGACCTCACGGCGCTGGTGCGCAAGCTGCTGGCCACCGACCCGCGCTGAGGGCTGCGGTGGCGTGGCGGGTGCAAGCCCGCGCACGGCCCGCTCCCGCAGCGCCGGCGCGGCGCCTAAAATCGTGGCACCGGCGCGGCGCCAGACCGCAGCCAACCCACCAGGAGACTCCCGCATGCGCATCCTCATTGCCGAAGACGACCAGGTGCTGGCCGATGGCCTGCTGCGCACGCTGCGCGCCTCGGGCGCCGTGGTGGACCATGTGGCCAGCGGCGGCGAAGCCGACGCGGCCCTCATGACCAACAACGAGTTCGACCTGCTCATCCTGGACCTGGGCCTGCCCAAGATGCACGGGCTGGAAGTGCTCAAAAAACTGCGCGGCCGGGGCTCGGCCTTGCCGGTGCTCATCCTCACCGCCGCCGACAGCGTGGACGAGCGGGTGAAGGGGCTGGACTTTGGCGCCGACGACTACATGGCCAAGCCCTTCAGCCTGCAAGAGCTCGAAGCCCGCGTGCGCGCCCTCACACGCCGGGGCATGGGCGGCACCAGCAGCGCCATCAAGCACGGCCCGCTGGTGTACGACCAGGCCGGCCGGGTGGCCACCATCGACGGCAAGATGGTCGAGCTTTCGGCCCGCGAGCTGGGCCTCTTGGAAGTGCTGCTGCAGCGCGCCGGCCGGCTGGTGAGCAAGGAGCAGCTCGTGGAGCGCCTGTGCGAGTGGGGCGAAGAGGTGAGCAACAATGCCATCGAGGTGTACATCCACCGCCTGCGCAAAAAAATCGAGAAAGGCCCGATCCGCATCGCCACGGTGCGCGGCCTGGGTTACTGCCTGGAAAAAATCCCCGGATAGGAGGCCCCCTGAGTCGCTTCGCGCCTTCCCCCCAAGGGGACGCACCCGGTGGCCTGGCAAAGCCAGTTCCACGGGTGCACGGGCCTGGACCGCGCCAGTATCAAAGGCAACGACGGTGCGTAGTCCATGAGCCAGTTGCAATAAAAATGCTAGCTGCTAGCGCTTTACAGAAAAGCGCTAAAGGCCAAAAAGGCTTTAAACCTTGAAAATCTTCCAGCGCGAGCAGCGCTCCCTGTTCGGCGAAATCCTGGACTGGATGCTCACCCCGCTGCTGCTGCTGTGGCCCGTGAGCCTGGCGCTGACCTGGCTGGTGGCGCAGGGCCTGGCCAACAAGCCGTTTGACCGCGCGCTCGAATACAACGCCCACGCGCTGGCGCAGCTGGTGACGGTGCAGCACAGCAAGGTGCAGTTCAACCTGCCCCAGCCCGCCAGCGAAATCCTGCGCGCCGACGACTCGGACATCGTTTACTACCAGGTGATGGGCCCAGGGCGCAAGTTCCTGTCTGGCGAACGCGATTTGCCGCCCCCCGAAGACGACGAGCGCCCCGCGCCGGGCGAGGTGCGCCTGCGCGATGCCGAGCTGCGCGGCGTGGAGATTCGCGTGGCCTATATCTGGGTGCGCCTGCCGCTGCCCGATGCGCCGCTGGCCCTGGTGCAGGTGGCCGAAACGCGCGAAAAACGCAGCGTGCTGGCCACCGAAATCATCAAGGGCGTGATGCTGCCGCAATTCGTCATCCTGCCGCTGGCGGTGCTGCTGGTGTGGCTGGCGCTGGCGCGCGGCATCCAGCCACTGAACCAGCTGGAGCAGCGCATCCGCGAGCGCAGTCCCGACGATCTCTCGCCGCTGGACGACCGCACCGTGCCGCTGGAGGTGGCGCCACTGGTGTCATCGGTGAACGACCTGCTCACGCGCCTGGGCGATTCGCTGGCCACGCAAAAGCGGTTTCTGGCCGATGCGGCGCACCAGCTCAAAACCCCACTGGCGGGTCTGCGCATGCAAGCCGACCTGGCCCAGCGCGAAGGCACCAGCACCGAAGAGCTCAAGCGCTCGCTGCAGCAAATTGGCCGCTCCAGCATCCGCGCCACGCACACCGTCAACCAGCTGCTGGCGCTGGCGCGCGCCGAAGGCAGCGGCGTGGGCATTGCGCGCATGACCTGTGATCTGGCCAAACTCACCATCGAGGTGGTGCGCGACTCGGTGCCGCGCGCGCTCGACAAGCAGATCGACCTGGGCTATGACGGCGCCGAGCCGGGCGCCCCCGGCGTGTGGATGGACGGCAACCCCACCTTGCTCAAGGAGCTGGTGCGCAACCTGGTGGACAACGCCATCAACTACACGCCCTCGTCCCCCGACAAGCCCGGCGTGGTCACCGTCCGCGTGCTGACCGATACCTTTGGCCATGTGCTGCTGCTGCAGGTGGAAGACTCGGGCCCTGGCGTGCCCGAGGCCGAGCGCGAGCTGGTGTTTCAACCGTTTTACCGGGCACTGGGCAGCGAGGCCGACGGTTCGGGCCTGGGGCTGCCCATCGTGCTGGAGATCGCGCGCCAGCACGGCGCCGAGGTGCTGCTCGAAGATGCCCACCCTGACCAGCAACCACCGGGAGCGCGGTTCACGGTGCGCTTTGCCGCACGCGCGCCCGATGCCGACGCACCGCAGGGGTGAGCGAGACCCGCGCCGGGCGGTCCGTACTTCGTGGTTGCTATAAAAACTGGAGCGTATTGCGCTTATACATCAAGCGCTGCAGCTGATTTTGCCTCCGTTGCTTCAGGGGCAGGTGCGCAGTTCCTTGTCGCCCAGGGCGGGGCGCAGCAGCGCTTGGGCCTGCGCGCGCGTGGCGCTGTCCAGGGCCGGCAGGCGCAGCGTGAAACCCTGGGTCTCGGCGCGCTCCACCACCACCTTGGCGGTGCGCACGCCCTGGCTGCTCAGTGTGGTCAGCGCCCGCTGGGCTGCTTCTTCGGTGGCAAAGCGGCCCAGCGAGAGGCCGGGCTCCAGCGCCGGGTTGTTGGGGCGGTCATAGGGCACGTTGCGCGTGCGCAGCTCGGCGCGCTTCTTGGCAAGTGCCTCGTCGTCAGCAAAGCGGCCCATGTACACCATCCAGCGCCCCGGAATGGCGGTGGATTGCAGGCTCCAGCTGCCTTGTGGCAGGGCGGCCGCGGCGGTGCGCACGGCGTCGGCCTGGCGCGGCTCCAGCAGTCCGGCCTGCAGGCACACCGTGCCGGATGATGGCGCGGCCAACGCCTCGTTGGCGGCGGCGGGCGCCACCGGCGCGATGTCGCGGGCCGGCAGAATGCGCAGCGTCTCGGGGCGGATCTGCTGCGCCAGGCGGTGCGGCTCGGACTGTTCAACTGGCGCCAGCCCCCACGAGCGCAGCCAGCCTTGCGACCACGCGTAATAGCCGGCATTGGCCAGCAGCAGGGCGATGACGGCAAGGCGCAGCATGGGGCAGGTCTTTCAGTGGGGGGGCGTGGCCGCGGGCCGCACGCTGATTTCAGAACTGGTGATGGCCTGCATGCCCTGCGCGGTGTGCACCAGTAGCGCGCCATCGTCGGCCACGCCATGGGCCGTGCCGGTCTGCCCGTCGCTCAGCGTCACCACGCGTCCCTGCAGCACGTCGCGCGTGGCAAAGCGCGCCTGCATGGGGGCAAAACCATAGCCTTCGAATGCCTGCAGCATGGACACCAGCGCGGGCACGATGCGCAGCAGGGCTGTGGGCGCATCCAGGCCGGGTTCCACGTCCTGCAGGCTGCCGGGCGGCAGGCTCATGCCCTCGGCGCTGCGCGGCAGCACGTTGATGCCGATGCCCACCACCACGTAGCGTGCGGTGCGGGCTCCGGCCGGTGCAGCGGCCGCCTGGGGCGCCACAAAACTCGCCGTCTCCACCAGGATGCCACCCAGTTTGCGATCGCCGTTCGCGCCGCCCAGCCACAGGTCGTTGGGCCACTTCAAACCAATCCGGGCCGCCTTATCGTTACCCACGGCGGGCAGCTCGGGCTGCAAGCTTTCGGCCACGCTCACTCCCACGGCCAGCGACAGGCCCGACCAGTCGGCAGGCGCCAGCGGCAGGCCCAGGGACATCATGAGGGATGGCATAGCCCCCACGCTTGCCGCTTCGTGTGCGGCGCTGCCCCCCAAGGGGGCCTTCGCAGCTTGGGCGGCCCGGCGCTGCTCCCGTCCACACCGCTTTGCCACACGCGCCCCAGCCGCCCGCGCCCTGCCGTCTGCTGCTCGGCCACCAGCAAGGTGGGATCGCACCGGCCCGCGCGCGCGCGGCGCATGAGTTCGGTGTTGGTGGAGTCGATGCTGGGCAGCACCTCGACCGTGAAGCCGGGCAGCAGCGGGGCCACCGCCTCCCAGATGGCCTCGGCGGGCCAGCGAACGGGCTGCTGCATCACTGTGGGCGGTTGCGGCGGGGCTTGGGCGCCACAGGCTGGGCAGTCGCCTTGGATTTCTTGTTTTGCCTGGCCTTTTGGGGCGCAGCATCCCGGGCCTTGGACGGTGGCAGCGGCACGGGCGGCGCCCAGCCGCGCTTGGGCGCCAGCAGCGTGCCCCGGCAGTTCTTGCTGCCGCACCAGCAGGGGTATTCGGCCTTGAGCTTCTTGGTGTAGCGCTCTTCGATGATCAGGCCGTAGTCGTAGTTCAGCTCTTCGCCCGCCTTGATGTTACGCAGCGCCGTGATGAAAATGCGGCCGTCCCGCTCGTCGGCGTAGCAGTTGGGGTTGCAGCTGTGGTTGATCCAGCGCGAGGAATTGCCGCCGAACTTTGCGTCGATCACACGGTCTTCATCCACATGGAAGTAGAACGTGTGGTTGGGTTGCAGGGGGTCGTGCGGGTGGCGGTCCTGCGCTTCCTGCCAGCCGATCACTTCGCCCGTGTATTCGACAAGGACTTCGCCTTCCGCAATATCCTGCACGGCAAACACGCCCTTGCCATGCACGCCCGAGCGCCGGGTCTGGATGCGGCGGCCCGGGGCAACGGTAGGGGCGGCGGGCGATGCAAAGCGGGGCATGGCAAAAACTCTGTTAACTTGATGGTGCACACATGTGTGTGCGTGCGCGTGTATGCGCGTGAGACCCGAATTGTAGAAGCGCCCGGGCCGGACCCGGGCAACCAGAATGACTGGCGAGAGCCCCCAAATGACCAAGACCCTGGTAATTGCAGAAAAACCCTCTGTCGCGCAAGACATCGTGCGCGCACTGACCCCCGTGGCCGGCAAGTTCGACAAGCACGACGACCACTTCGAGAACGACCGCTATGTAGTCACCAGCGCCGTCGGCCACCTGGTGGAAATCCAGGCGCCCGAAGAGTTTGACGTGAAGCGCGGCAAGTGGAGCTTTGCCCACCTGCCCGTGATCCCGCCGTACTTTGACTTGAAGCCCGTGGACAAGACCAAGAGCCGCCTGAACGCGGTGGTCAAGCAGGCCAAGCGCAAGGATGTGACCGAACTCATCAACGCCTGCGACGCGGGCCGCGAGGGCGAGCTGATCTTTCGCCTGATCGAGCAGTACGCGGGCGGCGCCAAACCCCTGGGCAAGCCCGTCAAGCGCCTGTGGCTGCAGTCCATGACACCGCAGGCCATTCGCGACGGCTTTGACGCGCTGCGCACCGAGCAGCAGATGGCGGGCCTGGCCAGTGCAGCCCGCAGCCGATCCGAGGCCGACTGGCTGGTGGGCATCAACGGCACGCGCGCCATGACGGCGTTCAACTCGCGCGATGGCGGGTTCTTTCTGACCACCGTGGGCCGGGTGCAGACGCCCACGCTGTCGCTGGTGGTGGAGCGTGAAGAAAAGATCCGCAAGTTCATCAGCCGCGACTACTGGGAAATCCACGCTACCTTTGGCGCCGAAGCGGGCGAGTACCCCGCCAAGTGGTTCGATCCGAAGTGGAAGAAAAGCGAAGACGCAGAAGCCCGCGCGGACCGCGTGTGGTCGGCCGCCGAAGCCCAGGCCATTGCCAACGCCGTGCGCGGCAAGCAGGCCACGGTCACCGAAGAGAGCAAGCCCACCACGCAGGCCTCGCCCCTGCTGTTCGATTTGACCAGCCTGCAGCGCGAGGCCAACGGCAAGTTCGGCTTCTCGGCCAAGACCACGCTGGCGCTGGCGCAAAGCCTGTACGAGCGCCACAAGGCCCTGACCTACCCGCGTACCGACTCGCGCGCGCTGCCCGAGGACTATCTGCCCGTGGCCAAGCAGACCTTCGAAATGCTGGCCGACAGCGGCATGCGGCACCTGGCGCCGCACGCGCTCACGGCGCTGAACAACAACTACGTGCGCCCGTCCAAGCGCATCTTTGACAACAGCAAGGTGAGCGATCACTTTGCCATCATCCCCACGCTGCAGGCGCCGAGTGGCCTCTCTGAAGCCGAGCAGAAGCTGTACGACCTGGTCGTGCGCCGCTTCATGGCCGTGTTCTTCCCGAGTGCCGAATACACGGTGACCACGCGCATTTCGACCGTCGCACCGCACAGCTTCAAGACCGAGGGCAAGGTGCTGGTCAAGCCTGGCTGGCTGGCCATCTACGGCAAGGAAGCCGCCGATGAAGTGGAAGGCGGCAAAGAGGGCGACAAGGGCCAGAACCTGGTGCCCGTGAAACCCGGTGAGATGGTCAACACCCTGGCCGCCGACCCCAAGGGCCTCAAGACCAAGCCGCCCGCCCGCTACTCCGAAGCCACGCTGCTGGGCGCCATGGAAAGCGCGGGCAAGCAGATCGACGACGAAGAACTGCGCAGCGCGATGCAGGAAAAAGGCCTGGGCACGCCAGCCACGCGCGCGGCCATCATCGAAGGCCTGCTGACCGAAAAATACATGCTGCGCGAAGGCCGCGAGATCATCCCCACGGCCAAGGCCTTCCAGCTCATGACGCTGCTGCGCGGGCTGGAGGTGGAAGAACTTTGCCGCGCCGACCTCACGGGCGAATGGGAGTTCAAGCTCTCGCAGATGGAAAAGGGTCTGCTCTCGCGCGAAGCGTTCATGCAGCAGATCGCCGCCATGACCGAGCGCATGGTGAAAAAGGCCAAGGAATACGACCGCGACACCATCCCCGGCGACTACGCCACGCTCGAATCCCCATGCCCCAACTGCGGCGGCGTGGTGAAAGAGAACTACCGCCGCTTTGCCTGCGTGGGCAAGCCGGGCGCCGAAGGCTGCGGTTTCAGCTTCGGCAAGTCGCCCGCCGGCCGCACGTTCGAGACGGCCGAGGCCAACGCCCTGCTGCGCGACAAGAAGATCGGCCCGCTGGAAGGCTTCCGCTCCAAGGCGGGCTGGCCGTTCACGTCCGAAATCGTCATCAAGTACGACGACGAGGCGCACAACTACAAGCTCGAATTCGACTTTGGCGACGACAAGAAGGGCGAAGAGTCCGGTGAGATCGTGGAGTTTGAAGACGCATCGCTGGGCGCCTGCCCCATCTGCGGCTCAGAAGTGCATGAGCATGGCAGCAACTACGTGTGCAGCAAGGCCGTGCCCACCGCCGCCCAGCCCACGCCCAGCTGCACGTTCAAGAGCGGCAAGATCATCCTGCAGCAGCCCGTGGAGCGCGAGCAGATGACCAAGCTGCTGGCCACCGGCAAGACCGATCTGCTCGACAAGTTCGTCAGCATGCGCACCCGCCGCGCCTTCAAGGCCCACCTGGCGTGGGACAAGGAGGCAGCCAAGGTCAACTTCGAGTTTGCGCCATCCAAGTTCCCGCCGCGCCCCGGTGCTGCTGCAAAAACAGGAGCTGCTAGCGCAAGCAGGACAAGCGCTGCAGCCAAAAAAGCCGCAAAACCTGCCGCCACCAAAAAGGCCCCTGCCACCAAGACGGCCGCCGCCAAGACCCCCCGCAAGGCCGCTGCCGGCAAGGCGCCCAGCGCCGCACTGGCTGCCGTGATCGGCGCCGAGCCCGTGGCCCGGCCCGAGGCTGTCAAGAAGATGTGGGAATACATCAAGGCCCACAACCTGCAAGACCCCAAGGACAAGCGCACCATCGTCGCCGACGACAAGCTGCGCGCCGTGTTCGGCAAGGACAGCGCAGGCATGTTCGAGCTGGCGGGCATCCTGGGCAATCACCTGGGCTGACCGGCACGCGGGTGGTGGTGGCAGGGGGGTAGCGGGCCCAGGGCACCCGCGTGACAGGGCCTGTCACCCGCATGGGCTAAGCTGGGTCATCGCGTGTCCACACGCTTTGCCTAGCTCAACGCCCCTGCCATGCCACTGCAGCAACACCACACGCCATCCACCGGTCCTTCCCGCTCCCTGCCCTTTGCGGGCGTCACCAACTTCCGCGACCTGGGCGGCTACACCGGCCACGGCGGGCAGCAGGTGAAATGGCGGCGGCTCTTTCGCTCCGACCACCTGGCGGGCCTCACCGCGCAAGACCAGGCCCTGCTGGCCGATCTGGGCGTGACCCGCACGGTGGACTTCCGCGGCCAGGCCGAAAGCGCGGCCCATGCCTACCAGCTGCCCGGCGTGGCCTACCATCCGCTGGCCATCGAGCCCACCGTGGTGCAGCGCGCACTCGACCTGCAACGCACCGGCCGCCAGCTCACCGCGCAAGACGCCGTGGCGCTGATGCAGGAAACCTACCGGGGCTTTGTGCACGACAACGCCCCGCGCTTTGCCGAGCTGTTTCGCCTGCTGCTGGCCAGCGACGCGCCCACCGTGTTCCACTGCACCGCCGGCAAGGACCGCACGGGCTTTGCCGCCGCCCTCATCCTGCTGGCCCTGGGCGTGCCGCGCGATGTGGTCATGCACGACTACCTGCTCACCAATGCGCTCTACCAACGCCCGCCGGGCATGGGCAGTCAAGCCCCCGAGGAAGTGCTCCGCGTGCTGTGGCGCGTGCAGGAAGAGTTTCTGGATGCGGCGCTGCATACGGTGGACAACGACTATGGCGGCGTGCAGACGTATCTGGTGGACGTGCTGGGCGTGGATGCGGCGGCGCAGAAAGAGCTGGCGGGGCGGTATCTGCAGCCCTGACGCTCCGCGCACCAGGCGCCTTTGCGGCCACAATCGGCGCCTGCATCCATCTGAGGAATCGACATGCTGATAGCGGAACAATGGGTTTTGGTGACCGGCGGCGCGCGCGGTCTGGGTCAGGCCATCACACGGGCGCTGGCGCGCGAAGGCGCGGGCGTGGTCATCAACTACCACCGCAGCGACCAGGCCGCCGCCGCGCTGGCCGAAGAACTGGGCCCGCGCGCCATCGCGCTGCAGGCCGATGTGACCGATACCGTCGCCGTGCACCAGCTGTTTGCGCAGGCCCATGAGCGCACCGGCCAGGCCATCAGCAGCGTGGTGAACAACGCACTGGTGGGCTTTCGGTTCGACGGCGACGCCCGCCCGCAGATTGGCGACATTGCATGGCAGCGCTTCAACCAGCAGATCGAAGGCGCCGTGAAGGGTGCGCTCAACACCTTGCAGGCCGCACTGCCCGGCATGCGCGCACAGGGCTTCGGCCGCATCGTGAACGTGGGCACCAACCTGTTCCAGAACCCGGTGGTGCCTTACCACGACTACACCGCCGCCAAGGCCGCGCTACTGTCGCTCACCCGCACGGCGGCCAACGACCTGGGGCCGCACGGCATCACGGTGAACATGGTGTCGGGCGGCCTGCTGCGCAGCACCGACGCCAGCAGCGCCACGCCCGAGGCCGTGTTCGAACTCATCGCCAGCCTGACCCCGCTGCGCCGCGTGACCACGCCGGCCGAGTTTGCCGACGCCGTGCTGTTCTTCCTCTCGCCCTGGTCGCGTGCTGTGACCGGGCAGAACCTGATCGTGGATGGCGGGCTGGTCAAGGGCTGAGTGTGCGCAATGATTTAAAACTAATAGCTGCTCGCGCTTTATTCATAAGGACTGCAGCCCTTTTGTATCGTTCTGCGGGCGGTCTTTTCAGTCGCCCCGCTGCTGCAGTGCTTTGAGGCCGCTTTGACCCTCCACGGGTTGCGCCTTGTCGCCACACCCCCTACAGTGCATTAACAACTGCACACATCAACGGGCAAACAGGGGAGGCAACAGGTGGCATGGCGACATTGATACCAGCATTGGGCGCATGTGTTTCGCGCATGACAAGCGGAGAGCGGCGCCTGGCAGAGCGTCTGGAGCACAAGCTCGACGACGACTACCTGCTCTGGTATGACGTGCCCGTGGGTCCCCAGCAACTGCATCCCGACTTTATCGTGCTGCACCCCAGCCGGGGCCTCTTGATTCTGGAAGTCAAAGACTTCCGCCTGAGCACCATCGTGCAGGCTGACAAAGACGAGTGGACTATTCTGGACAACGCCAGCGGCGGGCCCAAGCACATCCAATCCCCTTTCGCCCAAGCGCGCAATTACGCCCACGCCGTGCTCGGCGCCCTGCGCGCCGACAAGCGCCTGGTGCACCCCGATGGCCGCCGCCAGGGCGAGGTGGTTTTTGCGTGGAGCTACGGCGTGGTGTTGCCCAACATCACGCGCAGGCAGTTCACCGATGCGCAGCTGGACAAAGCCATCGCCGCCCACCGCGTGATCTGCAGCGACGAGATGACCGAGAGCGTGGACGCGGAGGTTTTCCAGAGCCGCCTGTGGGAAATGTTTCCCTACGAGCGCTACCAGACGCTCACCTTGCCGCAAATCGACCGGGTGCGCTGGATCCTCTTTCCGCAGGTGCGCATCCCCGATCAGGCCAGCCTGTTTGACGAGGCCGACATGCAGGCCGAAGTGCCCGACATGCTGCGCGTGATGGACCTGCAGCAAGAGCAACTGGCCCGCAGCCTGGGTGACGGCCACCGCGTCATCCACGGCGTGGCGGGTTCGGGCAAAACCATGATCCTCGGCTACCGCGCCGAATACCTGGCCCGCGCCACGGCTGCAGGCAAGCCCGTGCTGGTGCTTTGCTACAACGAGCCCCTGGCCGTGAAGCTGGCCGCCACCTTGGCCGCCAAGGGCCTGGGTGAGCGCGTGCACTGCGTGCACTTTCACAAATGGGCCCGTGCCCAGCTCGTGGCTTACGGCCAGGGCCTGCCCGCCAACAACCTGCCGCAAGAAGCCTTCTTTGCCGACATGGTGCAGCGCGTCATCACCGGCGTGGAGCGCGGCCATATCCCCACGCGTCAATACCTCGCCGTGCTCATCGACGAAGGCCACGACTTTGCGCCCGAGTGGCTCAAGCTCGTCACGCAAATGGTGGACCCCACCACCAACACCCTGCTGGTTCTGTACGACGACGCGCAGAGCATCTACGACCGGGGCCGCAAGAAGAACTTCAGCTTCAAAAGCGTGGGCATCCAGGCCCAGGGCCGCACCACCATCCTCAAGATCAATTACCGCAACACGCGGCAGATTCTGCAAACCGCCAACGCCATCGCGGGCGATTTGCTCACGGCCGAAGATCGGGATGACGACGGCATTCCTCTCGTTAAACCTGTTAGTTGCGGCCGCGATGGCCCCGAGCCCATCATCATCAATTTGCTGACTCTGCCCGAACAGGCTGCCAAGATTGCGGAGCTATTGCAGGGCGCCCACGCCGATGGCTTTGCTTGGGGCGACATGGCCGTGCTGTGCCGCGACGCCAAAACCCGCGACCTGTGTGCCAGCACACTGGCCAAGCGCGGCCTGCCCGTGCAAAACCGCCTCGGCGTGGGCGACTACGACCCGCTGGCTAACAGCGTGAAGGTCATGACCATGAAGGTCAGCAAGGGGCTGGAGTTTCCGGTGGTGGCGATATCGGGGGTGGGGGCGCTGGATCCTGCCCACGGGGCGGGAAAGTGCGCAGAGGCGCTCTCGCACGCCGAACTGCAGGCGCGCAGGGAGGCTGCGCGGGTGCTTTATGTGGCGGCTACCAGGGCGACACAGAGGTTGGCTTTGGTTTCTGATCGCCTAGTTTGCTGGTAATTTTTCTTTTCCATCTTGACCTCAATGCCCGGTGTCGCACTTCGGAATTGAGGTCGCCTTGCCTCGTATCTATTTCTCATCCGCACTTCATCGATTTCCGTCCAAGCCGGTTTGGATCGATACGGCTCAAAGCCCGAGCCGTATTAATCAAAATGCGGCTCACACCCGCACCGAAGCCCCCGTCGCATAAAACTGCCCACCCGCCACGTAATGCAAGGTGCGCAGTTCGTCCGGGGCGGTGTCGAACTCCCAGTGCCCGTTGCGGAACACACGCTCGTCGGCCCAGGCGGCTACCACTTCGCCGATGAAGAGGTCGTAGGCCTGCTGATTGTGCGGCTCGGGAATGACGCGGCATACCAGCCAGGCGGCGCAGCCATGCACCAGCGGGGTGCTGGGGTGGCCGGGGGCTTCAAACAACGCCACCCCGTGGCGTTGCAGTTTGTCAGGCACGGTCTTGGCGCTGTCGGTGCCGACGGCTACCGTCATCGCAGCCTGTGTCACGGTGGGCAGCTGCAAGGCGAAGCAGCCGCTGGCTTCCACCAGTTCGCGTGTGCGCGTGGCCTTGTCGAGCACCACCGTGACCTTGGGCGGGGCAAAGTCCAGCGCGCAGACCCAGGCGGCTGACATGACGTTGTCCACGCCGCCATGGCTGGCGGACACCAGCACCGTGGGGCCGTGGTTGAGCAGGCGGTAGGCTTTGTCGAGCAGAACGGGGGTGAAATGGGTGGGTTGCATGGCGTGGATTTTGGCGGCGTGGCGGTCTTTTGGAGTGCCATGGGTACGTGGAGCTACGTGCTGCGGTTGGACTGGATGGTCAGGCGCCGGGCATCGCACGTAACATGCGCAGCAACTTATTTCACCCGATGCCGGGTTTCAACGGAGGATGCCAATGTTCAGTCATGTGATGGTGGGTGTGAACGATCTGGAAATGTCGAAGCGGTTCTACGACGCGCTGCTTGGCACCTTGGGCATTGCGCCCGGCCTGGCCAACAAGAACCGCTATTTCTACCGCAGCGCGGGCGGCACGTTCGCCATCTCCACGCCGATCAATGGCGAGCCGGCCTGCCACGGCAATGGCAGCACCATCGGCTTTACCGCACAGTCGCCTGAGCAGGCAGCCGCCTGGCATGCGGCGGGCGTGGCCCATGGCGGCACCACTTGCGAAGACCCACCGGGCTTTCGCGAAGGCCCCGGCGGCCCGCTGTACCTGGCGTATCTGCGCGACCCGGACGGCAACAAGCTCTGCGTGCTGCACCGCCCTGCCAAGTAGGCCTGCGACAACCGCGCTCGCAACGGCACCTTGTGCCATGGCCTATGCCAGGCCTGCACGGTGATGCAATATTCATAGCTGCTTGCGCAGGCGACATAAGCGCTGAAGCCCTAAAACACTCCAATTGCGCAGCCGCCCACGCCGCAACGGCACCTGCGCCATACTTGCCCGCCACTGTCCCTCACGCGCGCTGTTGCCGTGGACGGTGTTGCCAGCCTGAGGAGGGCGAGTGAAATCTGCAAGTGATACCTGGTTCGATGAGGCCTACTACCAGCGCTACTACTTCGACAAGAAAACCAGCGTGATAGACCCCGAGCACGCCGAGCGGCTGGGCGCCTTTGTGTGCAGCTACCTGCAGTACCTGCGCGTGCCAGTGAAGCGGGTGCTCGATGTGGGCTGTGGCATTGGCCTGTGGCGTGCAGCGGTGGCCAGGCATTTCCCCGATGCCAGCTACCACGGCGTGGAGCTCAGCGACTACCTGTGCGGGCGCTTTGGCTGGGAGCGCGGTTCGGTGGTGGACTACCAGGCCCATGACCCGGCCGAGCCGTTCGACCTGGTGATCTGCCAGGGCGTGCTGCCCTACCTGAACCCGTCCGACCTGAAACTGGCCTTGCGCAACCTGGGCCGGTTGAGCCGGGGCGCGCTGTATGTCGAGGCCGTCACGCGCGAGGACTATGAGCGCGACATCCTCGACGAAGACCTGACCGACCCGCGACTGTTTCGCCACCGGGCCGAGCTGTACCGGCGCGGCCTGCAAGAGGGCTTTACCGAGCTGGGCGGCGGCCTGTGGCTGAGCCGCCAGTCCGAGGTGCCGCTGTTTGAGCTCGAATGCACGGGCGGCCGATGACCATGGCCGCAGCGCCCGTGATTCCCCATGCCGTCTCGCGCCAGCGCACCGAGCGCCTGGCGCGCAGTTCCAAGCCCTTTCTGGCGCGTGGTGGCCCGCGCGGCGAGCGCTGCGCGGGCTGCCGCCTGCTGCCCAGCCACTGCCTGTGCGCGCTGCGCCCGACCGTGCCCACCCGCGCGGGTGTGTGTTTGCTGATGGGCGATGTTGAGGCGCTCAAGCCCAGCAACACCGGCTGGCTGATCGCCGATGTGGTGGCCGACACCTTTGCCTTTGGCTGGGCGCGCACCTCGGTGCACCCGGATCTGCTGGCCCTGCTGGCCGACCCGCAGTGGCAGCCGGTGGTGGTGTTCCCGGGTGATGATGTGGCGCCCGAGCGGGTGCTGACCGACCTTGCCTGCAACGCGGGCCCCGATGCCCCGCAGGGCGCCGGTGGCGGCAAGCGCCCGCTGTTTGTGCTGCTCGATGGCACCTGGCCCGAGGCGCGCCGCATGTTTCGCAAAAGCCCTTATCTGGATCGCCTGCCCGTGCTCACCCTGCAGCCGGGGCAACGCTCGCGCTACCGCCTGCGCCATGCGCTGCACGACGACCACCTGTGCACCTCCGAGGTGGCCGCCCTGTGCCTTGAACTGGCGGGCGAAACGCGCGCGGCGCAGACGCTGGAGGCTTACCTTGACGTGTTCACCCACCACTATCTGCAGGCCAAAAACCAGCTGCCGGTGGATGAGAACGACGCGCTGCACCAGCGCCTGCGCGATCTGAGCGCGCTGGCCTGAGCCACTTACCACCCGGCACCAGCATCCTGTGCCGCGCCATGGGATTGCGCACCGGGCGCAAAATGCACCGATGAAAGCACCCCCCCGCCTGCAATCCCTCATTGAGGAAGGCCTCATCGACACCGTGGTTCGGCAACTCATGAGCGGCAAGGAAGCCATGGTCTTCGTGGTGCGCTGTGGCGATGAAACCCGCTGCGCCAAGATCTACAAAGAGGCCAACAACCGCAGCTTCCGCCAAGCGGTGGACTACACCGAAAACCGCAAAGTCAAGAATTCACGCTCGGCCCGCGCGATGGCCAAGGGCAGCAAGTTCGGCCGGCAAGAGCAAGAGGCCGCCTGGCAAAGCGCCGAGGTCGATGCGCTCTACCGCCTGGCTGCCGCAGGCGTGCGCGTGCCGCAGCCCTACAACTTTCACGACGGCGTATTGCTGATGGAGCTGGTAACCGATGCGAACGGCGACGCGGCCCCGCGCCTGAACGATGTAAGTTTTACGCCCGAAGACGCCCGCACCCACCACGCCACGCTGGTGGCCGAGGTGGTGCGCATGCTGTGTGCGGGCGTGGTGCATGGCGATCTGTCGGAGTTCAACATCCTGCTGGCGCACCTGCCCGGCGCTGAGGGTGAAGAGGGCCACGATGGCCCCGTCATCATCGACCTGCCCCAGGCCGTGGACGCGGCGGGCAACAACCACGCCCAGCGCATGCTGCTGCGCGACGTGGGCAATCTGCGCGACTTTTTCGGCCAGTTCGCCCCCGAGCTGCGCAGCACGCAATACGGCCCCGAGATCTGGAGCCTGTACCAGAGCGGGCTGCTGAGCAACGAGACCCCGCTTACCGGCATCTATGCGCCCGCACATGCCGATGTGGACATGCAGGCCGTGCTGCGCGAAATCGACGATGCGCGCGACGAAGACGCGGCGCGCAGGCTGCGCATGGCCACCACTGCCTGAGCGGAGCCCGCACGCAACCCTTTCTGTGCAGGCGATGGCGCCATTGCTTTACAGTAGCCGCCCCGCAGCATGCAAACCAACCCACCAGCCGATGATGGCTGCTTCCCCATGACCAAAGACCTGGCCCGACAGAACGAACTCAAACCCATGGCGCTGTGCGAGCCCTGCCAGGGCATCCAGCGCAACTGGCGCAAGGCGCCCGGCCATGCTGAACTGGTGCAACGTGGCAACCGCCAGGAGGACCGCGAACAGGGCCCGGTCACCATCACCCGCTATGTGTGCGACCGCTGTGGCACGGCCTGGGAATACGAAAACGACAAGACCAACCAGAAGGCCGGCTGGTCGGTGGTGGGCCGTTGAATTGCTATTGAGTTCATAGCTTCTGGCGCTTTCTGGATAAGCGCTGGAGGCCAAAACAGCTCAATTTTTTTGCTGCTAACGCGTGGAAGTCTGCCCATCTTCCCCAGCGTGCGCGGATGGCGCGCTGCAGTCGACACCACACCCCCCCCACCGCAGCCGGGGCACCTTTTCCCCGCATCCGTGTCCCACCTCCCTACCAGGAGAAACCCATGCTGCATCGCCGACGATTTCTGAGCACTGCCACCTGCGGCCTTTTGGCAGGGGGTGGCGCGGCGTTGCTGGTGGGCCGCGGCGCGCAGGCCCAGCCCAGTTACACCGTGCCGCTGGCGCAATTGCAGGAGATGGTGGCCCAGAAGTTTCCGCGCAGCGTGCCGGTGCAGGGGCTGCTTGACCTTACGGTGCAGGCGCCACGCCTGCGCCTGCTGCCCGAGGTGAACCGCCTGGGCGCAGCCATGGCGGTGGACGCCGCGGGACCGGCACTGCGGCGCAGCCACGCGGGCATGTTCGATGTGGAGTTTGCGCTGCGCTACGAGGCCAGCGACCGCACGTTGCGGGCGCACCAGCTCAAGCTGGGGCGGCTGGAGTTCCCTACCCTTCGCCCCGCCGTCACGGAAATCCTCAACGCCTATGGCCCGATGCTGGCCGAGCAATCGCTGCGCGAAGTCACGCTGCACCAGCTGCGCCCGCAGGACACGGCCGTGTTCGACGGCCTGGGCCTGCAGCCGGGGCCCATCACGGTCACCGCCAAGGGATTGACGGTAGCGTTTGTGGCCAAGCAGCCCTGAGCAACGCGGTCACAGTCCGCGCTACACCCTGTCCAGAAACCGCTGATCCAGCGAGGGGCGTGGCATCCGGGCGGCACTCAGGCGGCAGGGTTGTTGCGGGTGGTTACGGTCATGCAAAGCGGAATGGGGACACTTCCCTTTTCATCCGTCCACCGCAAGGAGACCGCCATGAAAGTCGAGCCCTATCTGTTTTTTGAAGGCCGCTGCGAAGAGGCGCTGGATTTTTACCGCCGCGCCTTGGGCGCTGAGGTGACGGCACTGATGCGTTACAAGGACAACCCCGAGCCCGCCGCCGGCCAAGGCTGTGCGGCAGAGGGGGCGAGCACCGGGCCCAAGCCCGAGATGGTGATGCACGCCGTTTTCCGCGTGGGCGAGACGCAGCTCATGGCGTCCGATAGCCTGGGCTCGGGCAAGCCCCATTTCCAGGGTGTCTCACTGTCGTTGAATCCCGCCACTGAGGCCGAGGCGCAGCGCCTCTTCAGCGCGCTGGCCGAGGGCGGCACGGTGCAGATGCCTCTGGGCAGGACATTCTTCTCGCCCGCCTTTGGCATGGTGGCCGACCGTTTCGGCCTGTCGTGGATGGTGGTGGTGGCGTCATGACGGGCACCATGCCCGGTGGCATGGATGTGCGCATGCGGAGGATGCGGGACTTCAACCCCGAGAAGCGGGCGTCAATGCGCCATGGGGTGTGACACCGGGCGCCCGCTGTCCTGCTGGGCGCACCGCACTGTTCCACCCGAAGCACTTTCATTGCGACTCCACTGGCCCCATATTCAACAGACATACCGCCGATGGTGGCGGCGTAACTTCAAGGAGCCCTGATGTCGTCCTCCCCTGCCGTGTCTTCGTCTGCCACCACCCCGCCCATCGTGCAAGCCCAGGCGCTGGGCCCGCTGTGGCCCACGATGGACCCGTTTTTGTTCTGCGCCCACCATGACGATGCCTATCCCGCAGGCAATGGTGCGTTCGCGCCCGCCGTGTCGCTGGAAGACCGCCAGATCGGCAGCGACTTCAGCCGCAAGGACGGCTGGAGCATGTACCACGGCGACACCGTGCCCGGCTTTCCCGGCCACCCGCACCGCGGCTTTGAAACCGTGACGCTGGTGCGCAAGGGGCTCATCGACCATTCGGATTCGCTGGGCGCGGCCGCGCGCTTTGGCGGCGGCGATGTGCAGTGGGTCACGGCCGGCAAGGGCATCGTGCACTCGGAGATGTTTCCGCTGCTCAACGCCACCGAGCCCAACCCGCTCGAACTCTTTCAGATCTGGCTGAACCTGCCCGCGCGCAACAAGTTGGTAGAGCCCCACTTCACCATGCTGTGGAACGAGCGCATCCCGCGCCTGGTGCACAGCGACGCCGCAGGCCGCGCTACCACCGTGACCGTGGTGGCCGGCGCAGTGCCCGGCGCGCCCGCCCCGCTGGCGCCGCCGCCCGAATCGTGGGCCTCGCAGCCCGAGGGCGACGTGGCCATCTGGACGCTGCGCATGGAGCCGGGCGCGCAATGGACGCTGCCGGCCGCGCGTGGCCAGGGCACGCGCCGCATGCTGTATTTCTTTGTGGGCGACAGCCTGCGCGTGGGGCCGCAGGAGGTGGGCCAGCATGCCGCGCTGGAGCTGGTGGCGGGCCAGGACTGGCTGCTCACCAACACCGGCGCCACGGCCGTGGAATGCCTGCTGCTGCAGGGCCAGCCCATTGGCGAGCCGGTGGCGCAATACGGCCCCTTCGTGATGAACACGCAGGCCGAGATCATGCAGGCCATGAACGATTACCGCCTCACCCAGTTTGGCGGCTGGCCCTGGCCCGAGCAGGACCCTGTGCACGGCACCGAGGCGCGGCGGTTTGCGCGCTACCCCGGCCAGGCCGATGAAGAGCGGCCCGGCGCTGCTGCCTGACCGTTGTAGAGGCGTCTGGCAGGCGCCTCGTGGACAATCCGGGGTTTGATCCGCGCGGCGGTGCCGACTTGCGTCGTGAACCGCCCCGCGCAGCTCCCTTGAAAGCGCAACGCCATGAACATCACCAAAGACGCCGCCGTCACCATCACCTACAAGGTCACCACGCCCCAGGGCAAGCCGCTCGATGCGGGCAGCATGGCCTATCTGCATGGCGGCTATGACAACATCTTTCCCAAGGTCGAAGCGGCCCTCGATGGCCAGGCCGTGGGCTTTGGCACCACGCTCGACCTTGCCGTGGACGACGCCTTTGGCGCCCGCGACGAAAGCCTGGTGCGCACCATCCCCAAGGCCGAGTTTCCCCCGGGCGTGAAGGTGGGCGGCCAGCTGCAAGGCCTCGGGTCCGATGGCCAGCCGCAGGTGTTCAACGTCGTCAAGATCAAGGGCCCCGAAGTGCACCTCGATGGCAACCATCCGCTGGCAGGCCAGGCGCTGCAGTTCAGCTGCAAGGTGACTGGCGTGCGCGCCGCGACGGCAGAGGAGATTGCGCACCGCCATGTGCACGGGGCGCACGGCCACCAGCACTGACACCGGCGGGTCCAGTGGGGCCCGCTGATGCAGGCCGTCAAGGGCGCCGGCGCAGCGCCTGGCGCAGCAGGCGTGCAGCGCGGTCGCGCAGGCCCAGCGGGCCAGGGCCTGGAGCGGCCGGGCGCGCCTTGGCGGCGCTGCAGGCCGCCAGAAAGTCGTTGAGGATGGCGGTGTCGTCCAGGGTGTCCGAGCCAACCCGGTGAAACTCGGGGTGCCACTGCGTGGCGGCGATGTAGCCGCGCCCTGGCGCCGCTTGCAGCCGGATCGCTTCGGGAACGCCGTCGGGTTCGCTGAGGGCTTCGACGACAAAATCCGGCGCCACGCGCTTGATGCCCTGGTGGTGGATGCTGTTGACGCGCGCGCGCGGTTTGTCGGGGTAAAGCTGTGCCAGATGCGTGTCGGGCACGATGTGGATGTCGTGGAAATGCTGGTCGTAGGTGGTGGCGTTGCGGTGCTGTTGCGCGCCCGGATGCTGGGTCTGCAAGTCCTGGTAAAGCGCTCCGCCAAATGCCACGTTGATCAGCTGCAGGCCGCGGCAGACCCCGAAAATGGGTTTGCCGGCCTGGGCAAACGCCTTCACGACGGCCAGATCGTAGAGGTCGCGCACGCGGTCTCCCACCCACTCTTCGCGCAGGGGTTCCTCGCCGTAGCTGCCCGGCCAGACGTCGGCACCCCCGTGCATGACAATGCCGTCGAGCCATTCGGCATAGTGGTCCAGCGTGACGTCGCCGCGTGCCGTTGCCCCCGTAGGGCAGGGCACCATGACCACCATCGCACCCGCCGACATGATCCAGTGGGCGATGGACTGTTCGACATATTGCAGGGTTTTGCCCGTGAACAGCGGGCGGGCAGGGTCGGCGTGCTGAAAGCAGGCCGACAGGCCGATCTTGAGGCGGGGGGAAGCAGGCATGACGAGGCTCCGTTGGGTGCGCAGGCGCAAAGCGCATCAACGCGATGCGGGGCGACCGTGCCATTGTCTTTGTAGCACCGTACCCCCACGACCGCTGTAGGAAAGTGCCGTGCATGCTACTGCCGCGGCCTCGCCTGGCTCCCTGCCGACCGGTGGGCTATTGATGGATGTCAAGTCATTGACTGCGGTTGCGGGCATGATGCAAACATACATGATGTTCATGGCCTTGTTGCCGTGCCGTTCCATTTTCACAAGGAGTGCCCTATGCAAGTTCAAGTACACACCGACGACCATATCCATGGCGGAGAGTCGCTGGCGCAATGGATCCAGGACGAGGCTGGCACCCGGCTGGCGCGGTTTCGCGAGCACATCACCCGTCTGGAGGTGTTTCTGACCGACCTGGATGCCGGCAAGTCGGGGGCGGAAGACAAGCGCTGCCGCATCGAGGCCCGCGTCGCCAACCGCCAACCCGTGACGGTGACGGCCGATGCCGACAAGATGGCCACTGCATTCGTCAGCGCCGTGGACAAGCTGACGCGCGCGCTCGATACCGACCTGGGCCGGGTCAAGGATCGCCATGGGCGCGACACCATCCGCGATGCGCAGGAATAAGCCACCGGTCACTGCGCACTGAGCCTGCCCCGCAGCGATGGCACATAAAAAACGCGCCCATGGGCGCGTTTTTTGTTGGGGCACGTCGCAGTGCTTACTTGGCGGCCACCACGCGCACCATTTCCAGGCACTTGTTCGAGTAGCCCCATTCGTTGTCGTACCAGCTCACGACCTTCACGAAGGTGCCATCGAGGGCGATGCCGGCATCGGCATCAAAAATGGAGGTGCGGGTGTCGCCACGGAAGTCGGTGGCCACCACCTTGTCTTCGGTGTAGCCCAGCACGCCCTTCAAGGCGCCCTCGGACTGGGCCTTCATCTCGGCCTTGATTTCTTCGTAGGTGGCGGCTTTGTCCAGCTCCACCGTCAGGTCCACCACCGACACGTCGCTGGTGGGCACGCGGAAGGACATGCCGGTCAGCTTTTTGTTGAGCGCCGGAATCACCACGCCCACGGCCTTGGCTGCGCCCGTGCTCGAAGGAATGATGTTTTCCAGGATGCCGCGGCCGCCGCGCCAGTCCTTGTTGCTCGGGCCGTCCACGGTCTTTTGCGTGGCGGTGGCGGCGTGCACGGTCGTCATCAGGCCGCGCTTGATGCCCCACTTGTCATGCAGCACCTTGGCCACGGGGGCCAGGCAGTTGGTGGTGCACGAGGCGTTGGAGATGATGGCCTGGCCCGCGTAGGTGGCGTGGTTCACGCCGAACACGAACATGGGCGTGTCGTCCTTGGAGGGGGCCGACAAGATGACCTTCTTGGCACCAGCGTCCAGGTGCTTTTGCGCAGTGACCTTGTCCAGGAACAGGCCGGTGGATTCGATCACCACGTCGGCGCCGACTTCGTTCCACTTCAGGTTGGCGGGGTCGCGCTCTTGCGTCAGGCGGATCTTCTTGCCGTTGACGATCAGGGTGTTGCCTTCGACCGACACGGTGCCCTGGAAGCGGCCGTGCACCGAGTCGTACTGCAGCATGTAGGCCAGGTAGTCGGGCTCCAGCAGGTCGTTGATGGCAACGACTTCGATGTCGCTGAAGTTCTGGATGGCCGAGCGCAGCACATTGCGGCCGATGCGGCCGAAGCCGTTGATGCCAATCTTGATCGTCATAGTCTCTCCAAAGTTGATTGTCAAAAGTCCAAAACTCAAAGGGGCTCCACATCACTGCGGGGCCCCTTGTCCGATCACTTGCGCTTGAGCGCGGCCAACACGGTGGCGGCCACGTTCTCTTCGGTGAAACCGAAGTGTTTGAACAGCACCGGGGCCGGTGCCGATTCGCCATAGGTGTCGATGCCCACCACGGCGGCGCAGCCGTATTTCCACCAGCCGTCGGTCACGCCCATTTCCACGGCAATGCGCGGCAGGCCTGCGGGCAGCACGGCCTTCTTGTACTTGGCGTCTTCGCGGTCGAAGGTGGTGGTGCTGGGCATGGAGACCACGCGCACGGCCACTTTCGTGTCGGCGAGCAGGCGCTGGGCCTTCAGTGCCAGCTGCACTTCAGAGCCGGTGGCAATGATCACGGCCACGGGCTTCTTTTTCAGGCCCACGTCCGATGGCTCGCTCAGCACATAGGCGCCGCGAGAGATGTCGCCCAGATCGCGCTTGGGTGCGTAGGGCAGGTTCTGGCGCGAGAGCAGCAGCGCGGTGGGCTTGTCGCGGTTGGACAGGGCCACGCTCCAGGCCACAGCGGTCTCGGCCGTGTCGGCGGGGCGCCACACATCTAGGTTGGGGATCAGGCGCAGGCTGGCGGCGTGCTCCACCGACTGGTGCGTGGGGCCGTCTTCACCGAGGCCGATGGAGTCGTGCGTGAAGACATGGATCACGCGCTGCTTCATCAGCGCGGCCATGCGGATGGCGTTGCGGCTGTAGTCGCTGAAGGTCAGGAAGGTGCCACCGTAGGGGATGAAGCCGCCATGCAGCGCCACGCCGTTCATGATGGCGGCCATGCCGAACTCGCGCACGCCGTAGTTGATGTGGCGGCCGATCTGACCGCCTTCGGTCTTGACCACCTTGCCTTCGTCGTCGAAGCGCAGCGCGGGCGTGCTCTTGGTGTTGGTGAGGTTCGAGCCGGTCAGGTCGGCGCTGCCGCCCAGCAGCTCGGGCAGCGCGGCGGTGAAGGCTTCCAGCGCCAGCTGGCTGGCCTTGCGGCTGGCCACGGTTTCGGCCTTGGTGTGGGCGGCGACCACGGTGTCCACCGCCACCTGGGCGAAGTCCTTGGGCAGGTCACCGCGCATGCGGCGGGTCAACTCAAACGCCAGTTCCGGGTAGGCGGCCTCGTAGGCGGCAAAGCGCAGGGTCCATTCGGTTTCAAAGGCTTCGCCAGCGGCCTTGGCATCCCAGTCGGCATAGACCGACTCTGGGATCACGAAGGGCTCGTGCGACCAACCCAGCACGGCGCGGGTGAGGTTGATTTCCTCGGCACCCAGGGGCTCGCCGTGGGCTTTGGCGGTGTTGGCGCGGTTCGGGCTGCCCTTGCCGATGGCGGTCTTGCAGACGATCAGCGTGGGCTTGTCGGTGCTGGTCTTTGCCGTGGCGATGGCGGCGGCCAGGGCGTCCACGTCATGCCCATCGACCGCGTTGATCACGTTCCAGCCGCAGGCGGCAAAGCGCTGGGGGGTGTTGTCGATGAACCAGGGGGCGACCTGGCCGTCGATGCTGATGCCGTTGTCGTCATACAGCGCGATCAGCTTGTTGAGCTTCCAGGCGCCGGCCAGCGACACGGCTTCGTGGCTGATGCCTTCCATCAGGCAGCCATCGCCCAGGAACGCGTAGGTGTGGTGGTCCACCACGGCATGGCCTTCGCGGTTGAATTCGGCGGCCAGCAGTTTTTCTGCCAGCGCAAAGCCCACGGCGTTGGTGATGCCCTGGCCCAGTGGGCCGGTGGTGGTTTCTACGCCGGGCGTGTGGCCCACTTCGGGGTGGCCCGCCGTGCGGGAACCGAGCTGGCGGAAATTCTTGAGTTCCTGCAGCGGCAGGTCGTAGCCCGTCAGGTGCAGCAGTGCATACAGCAGCATCGAGGCGTGGCCATTGCTCAGCACGAAACGGTCGCGGTCAAACCACTGGGGGTTGGACGGGTTGTGCTTGAGGTGGCGGCCCCACAGCGCCACGGCCATGTCGGCCATGCCCATGGGGGCGCCGGGGTGGCCGGAATTGGCTTGTTGAACTGCGTCCATGGCCAACGCGCGAATTGCGTTGGCCATCTGGTGGGATTGCTGGGTGTTGGCCATGGGGTGGGCGGCTCCGGGTGGGAGGTTCAGGGAAACCCGGCATTTTACCGGTGCGGCCCGCAGGGGGCCTGGCGGACCCCCGCGCACGCCGCCGGGCGGGTGGCTATGCACTACAGTGCTGGCCATGCAAGGACTGCATCTCACTGCCGATCTGCGTGGCTGCCGCTGCGCCCCCCAGCGCCTGCTGGATGCCGCCGCATTGGCCCTGGCCTGCACGCATGCCGTGCGCGCTGCGGGGCTGCAGGCGGTGGACCAGTTGTTCCACCGCTTTCCGGCCACGGCGCAAGGCCCGGGCGGTGTCACGGCCACGGTGTTGCTGGCCGAATCGCACCTGTGCGTGCACACCTGGCCCGAGCAGACCGCCGTCACGCTGGATGTGTATGTGTGCAACTTCGGCGCCGACCATTCGGTCAAGGCCCAGACGCTGATGGATGCGCTGCTGGCCCTGTTCGAGCCCACCGAAGTGCAACGCCATGCCCTGCAGCGCGGCGCCGTGGGCCAGGCCAGCGGGGCCGTGCGATGACGCAGCCGGCATTTTTGCAAGTGCCCGCGCTGGTGCTGGCGGCAGGCCGTGGCGAGCGCATGCGGCCCCTTACCGACACCACCCCGAAACCCTTGCTGCAGGTGCAGGGCCGGCCGCTGCTGCAGTGGCATTTGCAGGCACTGGCCGATGCTGGTGTGTCGCGCGTGGTGATCAACACCGCCTGGCTGGGAGCGCAGATTCCGGCGTATTTTTCCAATGAAAATGGCCTGCAGCGCTTATGGGATAAGCGCGATAAGCTATCAATTTCATACTCGCACGAAGGCGTGGATTTTGGTGGCGCGCTGGAAACGGCGGGCGGCATTGCGCGCGCGCTGCCGCAGCTGGGGCCTGTTTTCTGGCTGGCCGCGGGCGATGTGTTTGCACCCGACTTCGTGTTCGACAGCGCCGCCGTGCAGGCGTTTGCGGCCAGCAACCATCTGGCCCACCTGTGGCTGGTGCCCAACCCGGCGCACAACCCGCACGGCGACTTCGGTTTGTCCCGTGAAGGCCTGGCACTCAACCTGTCCGCAGACGACCCCGCGCCGCGCTACACCTACAGCACCCTTGCACTGCTGCGCGCCGAGCTGTTTGCTGCGCCCTGGTGTGACATCCCGGCGGGTAACCCGGGGGGCGTCAAGGCCCCGCTGGCCCCGCTGCTGCGCCGTGCGATGGACGCAGGCCGTGTGTCCGCCGCGCTCTACACCGGCCGCTGGACCGATGTCGGCACGCCCGAGCGGCTCGCAGAACTCAACCGCTGAGCCGGCTAAGGGGCAGCCGTAGCGGCAACGGTGCCATGCGCGGGTTCCAGGGCAATCGCCGGGCCGACCTCGCAGTTGCGAAACAGCCATTGGCTGGGCAGAAACCGTGCCTGCGGTCCATCGGGGGCGGGTTTGCCCAGCTCTGCCTGGATGTCGTACGCGATGTGCGGCACCTGGAACAGGGCAATCTGACCTTTCTTGCAGGCCAGTGCGGGCACCACGGTGTTGGGCACCCAGCTCTGGCTGGCGCTGTCAAAGCGGTAGAGCGGGCCGATGCGCTGGTCCTGCGCCAGTTCCACGCGCATGGGCACGGTCTGCAGCGCGCTGGCCCAGACACCCGCCACCTGCACCGGCTGCGAGAATCGCACGGCCTCCAGCCCATGCGGCGCCAGCGGGCGGGCGGGTTCGCCCTTGTCGAACGGGTCTTTGCGGTTGATGAGG
The DNA here is from genome assembly GCF_002157145.1 of Acidovorax carolinensis. NCBI lineage: Bacteria > Pseudomonadati > Pseudomonadota > Betaproteobacteria > Burkholderiales > Comamonadaceae > Acidovorax > Acidovorax carolinensis. The sequence continues at coordinate 3,921,339 of NZ_CP021361.1, read as the reverse complement.
CTGCCCGCAGGGATGGTCAGCTCGCCATAAACATAGTCCTGTGGCAGCACAAACCGCTCCCGGCCCAGGCGCACTGCCGCGCTGTCCCGCCAGGCCTGCTGTGCACTGTGCGAAAGATAAAGCCGCAAACCCAGCCAGGCATTGCACAGCAGCGCCACCGCCAGCAGCACTTGCACGGTGCGCCGGGTCAGCAGCCACTTGTGGGGGATGTCGATCCAGCGCGCATACACAACGTAGACCAGCAGTGCGGTTGCCAGCACGAGCCCGACCAAGGGGATGAAGGTTGCGATGATGAACTGCAAGAGGGACGTGAACAGGTCAGACATGCGTTGGAGAAACTGAAGGGGCCCGCACGCTGCGGCGCCGAAAGGCCGGGATTTGGAAGGAAATTCGCCAGCAGGCGGGTGGCCCATCGCCAGATGGGCCCAAAATGTGCGAATGAGTCTACAGTCATCCATCTACGCCCAGCGTCGTGCCCGTCTTGCCTCGATGCTCGGCGAAGGCGGCATCGCCATCATCCCCACGGCGCCCGAGCGCCAGCGCAACCGGGACAGCGATTTCCTTTTTCGCCACGACAGCTACTTTTATTACCTGACCGGCTTTACCGAGCCGGGCGCCTGCCTGGTCATCACCCATGACGGCCGCAGCACGCTGTTTTGCCAGCCCAAGGACCTGGAGCGCGAGATCTGGGACGGCTACCGGCTGGGCCCGCAGGCAGCGCCTGCCGCGCTGGGCGTGGATGCCGCCCATGCCAGCGGCGAGCTGGATGCACAACTGCCGCGCCTGCTGGAAAACCGGGCCTGCGTCTGGTACCCGTTCGCCACCCACAGCGGTCTGGCCGCCCGGGTGGAGGGCTGGCTGAACGCCGTGCGCGCCCGCGTGCGCTACGGCGCGCTGTGCCCGGCGGTGCAAAACGACCTGTGCACGCTGCTCGATGAAATGCGCCTGGTCAAGGATGCGCACGAGCAGGCCATCATGCGCCGCGCCAGCCAGATCAGCGCGGGCGCCCATGTCCGGGCGATGCAGCGCTCGGCCCGCATGCTGCGTGCCGGCGAAGAGGTGCGCGAATACCACCTGGATGCCGAGCTGCTGCACGAATTTCGCCAGCATGGCTCGCAATACCCGGCCTACGGCTCCATCGTGGCGGCGGGCGCCAATGCCTGCGTGCTGCACTACCGCGCCGACACCGCGCCCGTGCGCGATGGCGAGCTTGTGCTGATCGACGCCGGGTGCGAGCTCGACGGCTATGCCAGCGATATCACGCGCACTTTCCCGGCCAATGGCCGTTTCACCGGGCCGCAGCGCACGCTGTACGACCTGGTGCTGGCCAGCCAGGACGCCGCCGTGGCCGCCACGCGCGCGGGCGCCCGTTTCACCGACCCGCACGATGCCACCGTGGCCGTGCTGGCGCAGGGCTTGCTGGATCTGGGCCTGCTCGACAAGAACAAGGTGGGCTCGGTGCAGGATGTGATCGACCAGCGGGCCTATTTCCAGTTCTACATGCACCGCACCGGCCACTGGCTGGGCATGGACGTGCACGACTGCGGCAGCTATGTGGAGCCCGGTGAGCTGGGCCAGGTGAGCCAGCGCAAGGACCCGCTTTCGGGCGAGCTCATCACCAACCGCCCCAGCCGCGTGCTGCGCCCGGGCATGGTGCTGACCATCGAGCCGGGCCTCTATGTGCGGCCTGCTGCGGGCGTGCCCGAGGCGTTCCACAACATTGGCATCCGCATCGAGGACGACGCCATCGTCACCGAGTCCGGCTGCGAGCTGATCACGCGCGGTGTGCCGGTGAAGGCCGACGAAATCGAAGCCCTGATGCGCGCCTGAAGCGGCTGCGCGCCCATCTCTTGAACCGGGCGAGCGGCGCGGGCGCGCGGGGAGCGTTGGTTTCGTGGGTGTAACCGCATTCGTGTAAAAATGGAAACTCAATTACATGTTCAGTGAAAGAGACGCATCCATGTCCAACCGTCGCGCCACCAAGATTGTTGCCACCCTGGGCCCCGCATCCAGCGACCCGGCATTGCTGGAGGCCATGATCCGCGCAGGGGTCAATGTGGTCCGGCTGAACTTCAGCCACGGCAAGGCGCAGGACCATATCGACCGCGCCACGGCAGTGCGCGCGGCCGCGCAGCGGGCCGGGCGCGAGGTGGCGATCATGGCGGACCTGCAGGGCCCGAAGATCCGGGTCGGCAAGTTTGCCGAAGGCAAGGTGCACCTGCAGCAGGGCGCGCCGTTCGTGCTGGATGCCTCGCGCACCGAGCCGGGTGACCTGGCCGGCGTGGGGCTCGATTACAAGGAGCTGCCGCGTGACGTGAAGCCGGGCGATGTGTTGCTGCTCAACGACGGCCTGATCGTTCTCACGGTGGACGCGGTGCGCGGCGAGGCCGTGCACACCACGGTGAAGATCGGAGGCGAGCTGTCCAACAACAAGGGCATCAACAAGCAGGGCGGCGGCCTCACGGCGCCCGCCCTCACCGCCAAGGATATGGACGACATCCGCACGGCCATGGGTTTCCAGGCCGACTATGTGGCCGTGAGCTTTCCCAAGAATGCGACCGACATGGAGATGGCGCGCCAGCTGTGCAATGTGGCGGCTACGGAATACCGCCACAAGCCCGGGCTGATCGCCAAGATTGAGCGCGCCGAGGCCATCCCGCACCTCGAGGCCATCTTGCGCGTCAGCGACGGCATCATGGTGGCGCGCGGTGATCTGGCGGTGGAGGTGGGCAACGCAGCCGTGCCGGCCTTGCAGAAAAAGATGATCCGCATGGCGCGAGATCTTGACAAGGTGGTCATCACCGCCACGCAGATGATGGAAAGCATGATCACCAATCCGGTGCCCACCCGGGCCGAAGTGAGCGACGTGGCCAACGCCGTGCTGGACGGCACCGACGCGGTGATGCTCAGCGCCGAGACGGCGGCGGGCAAATATCCCCTGGAGACCGTGGAAGAGATGGCCAAGATCTGCGCCGCTGCCGAGGCGGCCGAGGACCACCGGCTGGACGCCGACTTTACCGGCCGCACCTTTGGCCGCATCGACCAGTCCATTGCCATGGGTGCGCTGTTCACGGCCCACCACCTGGAGGCCAAGGCCATCGTGGCGATGACCGACAGCGGCGCCACCGCCCTGTGGATGAGCCGCCACCGCAGCCATATCCCGATCTATGCGCTCACGCCCAAGGTCGCCACGCAGCGCAAGATGGCCATGTACCGCAATGTGCGGCCCTTGCTGATGGACACCAGCGCCGACCGCGACACGGCACTGGAGCAGGCCGAAGGCCATCTCAAGAGCCGCGGCATCGTGCAGCGCGGCGATGTGTATGCCATCACCTGCGGCGAACCCATGGGCGCACCTGGCGGCACCAACATGTTAAAAATCTGCCGCGCCAGTTGATGGCGCTTTCCGCTTGACGGATGGCCAGGTCACGTTGTCGCATGGGGCGGTGGGTCTGGCGGCAATTGGCTGTCGACAAACGCAAAGCGCTGGCGCAACAAGCCCGCCGCCAGGTCGCACAGCCAGCCGGTGGTCCAGCACAGCCAGCCCGTCCACAGGGTGTGGCTCATGAAATGGGCGCCGCGCACCTGCTGGGCTCCGCCCAGAATCAGGCCTGCGGCCAGCGATGCCGCCAGCCACAGGCGCGCAGCGCGCGGCTGGCGCCGCCGCAGGGCAAAGTAGCCGCCCAGAAAGGCAAACCCCGCCGAGGCATGGCCCGCCGGAAAGCAGCGCCCGCCCCCCCCATCGACGATACCCAGGGCCCAGTGCGATGCATAGCGAGCCACGCCGCCGAACTCGGCCAGGTCCCAGGGGCAACTGGTGGCGCTCAGGCTTTTGAGGCTGCTCACCACAAACAGTGCCACCAGCGCGCTGACGGCCAGCTGCAGCCGCTCCCCCAGGTCGATACGCCGCAGCAAGCCCATCGGCCACCATACGCCCAGGGTCAGCAGCAGTAAAAAAAGCCAGGCCGTGCGGCGCGCACCCTCGTGAAGCACTTGGACAAAAAACCACTGCTCGCGCAGCGGGAAGCCGTTGCCCGAGCCGAAAGCATGGGCCAGCGCCCGGTCTTGCCCCAGGGCGTCCCAGGCCAGCAGGCACATGAGGGTGCCAATGGTCCAGGCCAGATTGGTGCGTGGGGAACTGGGAGGCAAGGCAGGGTGAAGGCTCGAATGCGGCATGGGGGGCACCATAGGCGCAGGCGCTTAACGGGGTCTTAACCTTTTCCGCGAAGTCCCGTCACGGCGACAATGGGGCCATGCGAATCCTTGTGGTGGAAGACGATGCGGGCATTGCCGACGGGCTGCGCACCAACCTGCAGCAACGCGGTTATGCCGTGGATGTGTGCGATGGCGTTGCCTCGGCCTGGAACGCGTTGCGCGCCGAGCCCTTCGACGCCGTGCTGCTGGACCTGGGGCTGGCCGACGGTGAAGGCAGTGAACTGTTGCAGCGGCTGCGAACCAGCCCGCCGACTGCCGGCCTGGGGGCATGCGCGCCGGCGTTGCCTGATCCTGCGACCCCGGTGCTCATCGTGACGGCCCGCGACCAGGTCAGCCAGCGCATTGCCGGCCTGGACCAGGGCGCCGACGACTATCTGGTCAAACCCTTTGATGTCGATGAACTCGACGCACGTTTGCGTGCGTTGCTGCGCCGTGCTGCGGGCCGGGCCTCTCCCACCATCCGCTACGGGGATATCGAAGTGGACCCGGCCGCGCGCACGGTGGTACAGGATGGCAAACCGGTCGAGATGTCGCCCCGCGAGTTTTCCGTCTTGCTGGTGCTGCTGCAGGCCAGGGGCCGTGTGCTGTCACGCCAGCAGATCGAAGAGCGCCTTTACAGCTGGCAATCAGCCATCGAAAGCAACGCGGTGGAAGTGCACATCCACCATTTGCGCCGCAAGCTGGGCAGCGGTTGCATCCAGACCATGCGGGGTGTGGGGTACTTCATGCCGCAGGAGGCTGTGTGATGCCGGCACCAGGTGCCGCTGAACAGCCGGCCGCCACGGGAGCGGGTCGCCATTCCCTGACCCGGCACCTGTTGCTGTGGTCCCTGGGCGCACTGGTGCTGGTGTGGGCCAGCTTTGTGTTCATGGGCTACCGCGCCGGTGTGCACGAAGCCGATGAACTGACCGATGGCCATCTGGCCAGTGTGGCAGCGCTGCTCATCAATCTGCGCGCTTCCGAGGCCGTGGAGACGTCCGTCACCACGCAGCGCGCGCCGATGCCGTGGCTCAAATCACATGACTACCAGCAATCCATCAGCGTGGTGCAGTGGGATGCCGCCGGGCGTGTGCTGGCGCAAAGCGGCAGTGCGCCATTGCCCGTCTTCGCGGTCTCGGAGGGGTTTGCCGACTTGCGCCTGGGTCCACAGGCCGTGGCCTGGCGCAGTTTTTCGCAATGGGATGCGGCAAAAACCCGCAAGGTCATGGTGCTGCTGGAATTGCGCGAGCGTGACGAGCTGGCGCAAGACATCGCCGAGCAGATGGTCGTGCCCGGGTTATGGCTGCTGCCCGTGGTGGCACTGGCCCTGGGCCTGGCGTTGCGGCGCGGCTTGCGGCCCTTGTATGCCCTGTCTGCGGACGTGGCAGCGCTGGACCCTGCCAGCTCGCAGCGGCTGGCGTCGCGTCACGCCTGGACCGAGTTCGAGTCGGTGGTGGTGTCCATCAACACCCTGCTGGACCGGCACCATGACGCGCTGGTGCGCGAGCGGCGGCTGGCCAATGAAGTGGCCCACGAGCTGCGCACGCCGTTGTCTTCCATCGCGCTGCAGGCCAGTGCGCTGGCGGGCGCGCTGGATCCGCAGGCGCAGGCTCAGGCCGTGGCGCGGATCGGGCAGGACGCCTTGCGTGCCGGCCATGTGCTGAACCAGTTGCTGGCGCTCGCACGGGCCAGCCGCGCACAGTTGCACGAAGCCAAGGCACCGGTGGACCTGGCGGCCATGGCGCGTGCGGTGTGTGCCGACTATGCGCAGGCCGCATGGCAACGGGGGGGCGATATCGCCCTGGAGGCGCCCGACACACTGGAACTGACAGGGCATGCGGTCCTGCTGGACCTGGCGGTGCGCAATCTGGTCGAGAACGCCCTCAAACATACGCCGCAGGGCACCCGGATTTCCGTGCAGATCGGACAGCTCGACACCGGTGCAGCCTGGCTGCAGGTGTGTGATGACGGCGGGCGGCTCCTGGCGGATATGGGCAATGCCAGGGTGGCGCGCCCCGTGGACAGCCTGCACCTGGGGCATGAAATCGTGCTGCGCGTGGCGCAAATGCATGGCGGTGCCTTTGGTGCGGTGGCAGCGCCGGCGCCATTCACCACTTGCTACCGTCTGGATTTCCCGCCCCCCGCCGCTGCGGCAGCCGGGTAAAATTGCGGGTTACCAAGCGGTTACCGCCGCAGCGGCTGCCTGGCAGCGCCCCCATCAACCCTGAACGGACTTCACCACCATGCCCCTCGTCTCGATGCGCGAACTGCTCGACCATGCTGCCACCATCGGCTATGGCATCCCTGCCTTCAACGTCAACAACCTGGAACAGGTGCAGGCCGTCATGGCTGCGGCCGACGAGGTGGGCGCCCCGGTGATTCTGCAGGCCAGCGCCGGCGCGCGCAAATACGCGGGCGAGGCCTTCATCAAGCACCTGATCCAGGCCGCTGCCGAAATGTATCCCCACATTCCGCTGGTGATGCACCAGGACCACGGCACCTCGCCCAAGGTTTGTGCGGGCGCCATCGATCTGGGCTTCGGCTCGGTGATGATGGACGGCTCGCTGATGGAAGACGGCAAGACCCCCTCGTCGTTCGACTACAACGTGGAAGTCACCCGCAAGGTGGTGGAGATGGCGCACAAGGTGGGCGTCACGGTGGAGGGCGAACTGGGCTGTCTGGGCAACCTGGAAACCGGTGAAGCCGGTGAAGAGGATGGCATTGGCGCCGAGGGCAAGCTCGACCACAGCCAGATGCTGACCGACCCCGAAGAAGCCGCCACTTTCGTGAAGGCCACGCAACTCGACGCGCTGGCCATTGCGATCGGCACCAGCCATGGCGCCTACAAGTTCAGCCGCAAGCCCACGGGCGACATCCTGGCCATCAACCGTGTCAAGGAAATCCACCAGCGCATTCCCAACACCCATCTGGTGATGCACGGCTCGTCGTCGGTGCCGGCCGAGTTGCTGGCCATCATCAACCAGTACGGCGGCAAGATGAAGGAAACCTACGGCGTGCCCGTCGAGGAAATCCAGGAGGCCATCAAGCACGGCGTGCGCAAGATCAACATCGACACCGACATCCGTCTGGCCATGACCGGTGCGGTGCGCAAGTTCCTGGCCGAGAACCCCGAAAAATTCGATGCCCGCGAATGGCTCAAGCCTGCGCGCGAAGCCGCCAAGGCGATTTGCAAGCAGCGCTATATCGAATTCGGCTGCGAGGGCCAGGGCGCCAAGATCAAGGGCCACAGCCTGCAGGTGGTGGCCGGCCAATACGCCTCGGGCGCGCTGGCGCAACGGGTGAACTGATCTGCAGCACTGTGGGGCCGCAGCCAGCGGCCCCGGAAAAAGCCGGGGAACTGCGTGTCTCCGGCTTTTTTTGTGGTGCGGCGGGAAAGTGCAGGTGAGCCTTGCCCGTATGGTGGGAATGCGACAGACATTCGATTGTCTTCATGTAAGCTCGCGGTCAGCTTGCCCGGGGAGGGTGCCGTGCGAAATGTCTGATACCAAGTCGCCTTCAAAAAAGTACCCATTTGGTCATTTCGCTGTTCCTGTTTTCTGTGCCCCCTTCCAGTCACTCGCGCACGCCAGTTCCCGTGTCTCACGGCCTGGCATAACGATTACGAAACTTGAGGAGATCTCTGATGCAGACAAGCCCAGTCCCGCAGCCGCAGCGTATCGGCGTGCCGAGGGAAACCTTCCCCGGAGAAAAGCGCGTGGCCACCGTGCCCGATACGGTGGAAAAACTCATCAAGCTGGGCTTTGTTGTCGCCGTGGAGTCGGGTGCCGGGGATGCCGCCAATTTCAGCGACGACGCTTACCGCGCAGCGGGCGCGAAGATCGTGGGCGACGCTGCTGCACTGTGGGCAGCTTCGGACATCGTCTTCAAGGTGCGCCCGCCCAGCAGCGACGAAGTGGCGCTGATGCGCGAGGGCACGACGCTCATCGACTTCATCTGGCCTGCCCAGAACCCCGAACTGATGCAGCAGCTGGCCGCCCGCAAGGCCACGGTGCTGGCCATCGACTGCCTGCCGCGCACCCTGAGCCGGGCCCAGAAAATGGACGCGCTGACGTCCACCGCCGGCGTTTCGGGTTACCGCGCCGTCATCGAGGCGGCCAATGCCTTCGGCCGCTTTTTTAACGGCCAGATCACGGCGGCGGGCAAGGTGCCGCCCGCCAAGGTGTTCATCGCGGGCGCTGGCGTGGCGGGTCTCGCCGCCATTGGCACCGCTGCCAACCTGGGCGCCATCGTGCGTGCCAATGACACGCGCGCCGAGGTGGCCGACCAGGTCAAGTCGCTGGGCGGCGAGTTTGTCAAAGTGGATTACGAAGAGGAAGGCTCAGGCGGTGGCGGCTACGCCAAGGTCATGAGCGAGGGCTTTCAGGCCGCGCAGCGGCAGATGTACGCAAGCCAAGCCAAGGATTCCGACATCATCATCACCACCGCGCTGATCCCGGGCAAGCCCGCGCCCAAGCTCATCACCGCCGAGATGGTGCAGAGCATGAAGCCCGGCAGCGTGATCGTGGACATGGCCGCCGAGCAGGGCGGCAACTGCGAGCTGACCATGCCTGGCCAAGCCGTGGTGCGCCATGGCGTGACCATCGTCGGCTACACCGACCTGCCCTCGCGCCTGGCCAAGCAGTCGTCCACGCTGTACGCCACCAACCTGCTTCGCCTGACCGAAGAGCTGTGCAAGGCCAAAGATGGCGTGGCCGTGGTCAACATGGAGGACGACGCGATCCGCGGCCTCACGGTGGTGAAAGATGGCACCATCACCTGGCCCGCCCCGCCACTCAAGCAAGCTCCCGCGCCGGCGCCCAAGGCTGCGGCGGCCCCCGTGGCCGCGAAGAAATCCAGCCATGGTCCGGGCGCGCCCATGTCGGCCAAGACGCTGACCATCGTTTTTGCCGTGCTGGCCGCGCTGTTCTGGACCATCGGCGCTTATGCCCCCGTGGCCTTCCTGGGGCACTTCACGGTGTTCGTGCTGGCCTGCTTCATCGGCTATATGGTGGTGTGGAACGTTACACCCGCGCTGCACACACCGCTGATGAGCGTGACCAATGCCATCTCCAGCATCATCGCCATCGGCGCGCTGGTGCAGATCGCGCCGCCCGACGCAGGCATCAATGGGCGCCCGGATGGGTTGATTCTCTGGCTGGCCTTCGCCGCACTGGTGCTCACGGCCGTGAACATGTTCGGCGGCTTTGCCGTGACGCGTCGCATGCTCGCCATGTTCCGCAAATAACAACGACAAAGACAAGGAAAGACGAACATGTCCCAAAGTCTCGCTACCGTTGCCTACCTGGGCGCGGCCATTTTGTTCATCCTCAGTCTGGGTGGGCTCTCCAACCCCGAAACCTCACGCCGCGGCAACCTGTTCGGCATGGTGGGCATGGCGCTGGCCGTGCTGGCCACCGTGTTCGGCCCGCGCGTCAGCGCCTCGGGCATCGCCTGGATCGTTGGCGCGCTGGTGATCGGCGGCGGCATCGGCCTGTATGCCGCCAAGGTCGTCAAGATGACCCAGATGCCCGAGCTGGTTGCGCTCATGCACAGTCTGGTCGGCCTCGCGGCCTGCCTTGTGGGTTTCGCCAGCTATGTGGACACCTCGATCCAGTTGCAGGGCGTGGAGAAAACCATCCACGAGGTGGAAATCTACGTCGGTATCCTGATCGGCGCCGTCACGTTCTCGGGCTCTCTCATTGCCTTTGGCAAGCTCAACGGCAAGATCGGCGGCAAGCCGCTGTTGCTGCCTGGGCGCCACTGGCTCAACCTGGCCGGCCTGCTGGTCGTGATCTGGTTCGGTCGTGCGTTTTTGCAGGCCGAAACGGTGGAGCAAGGCATGCTGCCGCTGATCGTGATGACGGTGATCGCCCTGCTGTTTGGCATCCACATGGTCATGGCTATTGGCGGCGCCGACATGCCGGTGGTGGTGTCCATGCTCAACAGCTACTCGGGCTGGGCGGCGGCGGCCACGGGCTTCATGCTCTCCAACGATCTGCTCATCGTCACCGGCGCGCTCGTGGGTTCCTCGGGCGCCATCCTGTCGTACATCATGTGCAACGCGATGAACCGCAACTTCATCAGCGTGATCGCGGGTGGTTTCGGCTCGGGGGCTGGCACGCCTGCCAAGAAGGGCGAGGCAGCAGAACCCCAAGGCGAAGTGGTGCCTGTCAGCTCCGCCGAGACGGCCGAACTGCTGCGCGATGCCAAGAGCGTCATCATCGTGCCCGGCTATGGCATGGCCGTGGCCCAGGCCCAGCACACGGTGTACGAGATCACCAAGACCCTGCGTGAAAAGGGCGTGAATGTGCGCTTTGCCATTCACCCGGTGGCGGGCCGCATGCCCGGCCACATGAACGTGCTGCTGGCCGAGGCCAAGGTGCCCTACGACATCGTGATGGAGATGGACGAGATCAACGAGGACTTCCCCGATGCCGATGTGGCCATGGTCATTGGCGCCAACGACATCGTGAACCCCAGCGCGCTCGACGATCCATCCAGTCCCATTGCGGGCATGCCGGTGCTTGAAGTGTGGAAGGCCAAGACTTCGATCGTGATGAAGCGGTCGATGGCATCGGGCTATGCGGGGGTGGACAACCCCCTGTTCTACAAGGACAACAACCGCATGCTGTTCGGCGACGCCAAGAAGATGCTCGACGAAGTGCTCACCGCGCTCAAGGGCTGACGGGGCATAATCCCCTCGCGGGAAAAGCACGACCGTGCTGGGAGGCATCGGCGGGCTTTCGTGGACACCATGAAACTTATCAGGAGACAATGAAAATGACCGACCGCCCCTGGCTGGCCGCCTATCCGCAAGGTGTTCCCGCTGACATTGACCCGTCCAAGTACCCGTCACTTGTCGCCCTCATGGACGAGGCATTCACCAAGTACGCCGACCGCATTGCCTACAGCTTCATGGGCAAGGACGTCACGTATGCGCAGACCGACGCCCTGAGCAGCGCTTTTGCGGTCTACCTGCAGAGCCTGGGTCTGGTCAAGGGTGACCGTGTGGCCATCATGATGCCCAACGTGCCGCAATACCCCGTCACGGTGGCGGCCATCCTGCGTGCCGGCTTTGTCGTGGTCAATGTGAACCCGCTGTACACCCCGCGCGAGCTGGAGCACCAGTTGAAGGACTCGGGCGCCAAGGCCATCGTGATCATCGAGAACTTCGCCAGCACGCTGGAGCAGTGCATTACCCACACGCCCGTCAAGCATGTGGTGCTGTGCGCCATGGGCGACCAACTGGGCTTGCTCAAGGGGACACTGGTCAACTACGTGGTGCGCAACGTCAAGAAGCTGGTGCCCGCCTACAACCTGCCAGCGGCAGTGCGCTTCAATGACGCGGTTGCCCAGGGTTCCCGTGGCACGTTCAAGAAGCCCGACATCAAGCCCGATGACATCGCGCTGCTGCAATACACCGGTGGTACCACCGGCGTGAGCAAGGGCGCCGTTCTGCTGCACCGCAACGTGATCGCCAATGTGCTGCAGTCCGAGGCCTGGAACGACCCGGTCATGCAGACGGTGCCTGCCGGCGAACAGCCCACCAGCATCTGTGCGCTGCCGCTGTACCACATCTTCGCGTTCACCGTGAACATGATGCTGTCCATGCGCACGGGCGGCAAGACCATCCTGATTCCCAACCCGCGCGACCTGCCGGCGGTGCTCAAAGAGCTGTCCAAGCACACTTTCCACAGCTTCCCGGCCGTGAACACGCTGTTCAACGGGCTGGCTAATCACCCCGACTTCAATACCGTCAACTGGAAGAACCTCAAGGTCTCGGTGGGCGGCGGCATGGCCGTGCAAGGCGCCGTGGCCAAACTGTGGCTCGAAAAGACGGGTTGCCCCATCTGCGAAGGCTATGGCCTGTCGGAAACCAGCCCCTCGGCGAGCTGCAATCCGGTGACCGCCAAGGAGTTCACCGGCACCATCGGCGTGCCCTTGCCCAGCACTTACATGAAGCTGCTCGACGATGACGGTCATGAGGTCACCACAATCGGCCAGCCCGGCGAGATCGCGATCAAGGGCCCGCAGGTGATGGCCGGTTACTGGCAGCGCCCGGATGAAACCGCCAAGGTCATGACCGAAGACGGCTACTTCAAGTCCGGCGATATCGGCGTGGTGGACGAGCGCGGCTATTTCAAGATCGTGGACCGCAAGAAGGACATGGTGCTGGTCAGCGGTTTCAATGTTTACCCCAACGAGGTCGAGGAAGTCGTGGCCAATTGTCCCGGCGTTCTGGAATGCGCCGTGGTGGGGGTGCCCGACGAGAAATCGGGGGAAGCCGTCAAGCTGGTGATCGTCAAGAAGTCGCCCGATCTCACCGAAGCCGATGTGCGCGAATACTGCCGCCACGAACTGACGGGGTACAAGCAGCCCAAGGTGATCGAGTTCCGCACCGAGCTGCCCAAGACACCCGTCGGGAAAATCCTGCGCCGCGAACTGCGCGACAAGAAATAGCGTGTCCTCCACGCCGACCGTGTGGACATCGAGTACTGAATTTTCCTGGCCGCCCCGTGCAGCCGCCAGACCCTGGTGCCAGACGGCCCAGGGTTTTTTCATGCAGAAATAATGGGGCCCATGACCACCGCCATCCTCAGCGCACTTGCCGAAGAGCAATCGGGCCTTGTGGCCAGCTTGCAGCACCCCCAGCGCAGGGTGCATGCGGGGCGTGTTTTCTGGACCGGATCGCTGCACGGCCACAGCGTGGTGCTGGCGCTTTCGGGCATCGGCAAGGTGGCAGCCGCCACCACGGCCACGGCACTGATCGAGCGGTTTGGCGCGGCACGCATCGTGTTCACGGGCGTGGCTGGTGGAGTGGGCGATGGCGTGCGGGTGGGCGATGTGGTGGTGGCGCAGGACTATGTGCAGCACGACATGGACGCCTCGCCCCTGTTTCCGCGCTGGGAGCTGCCGGGCTACGCACGGGCGCGGCTGGCTTGCGATGTGGCTTTGTCTGCTCTTCTTTTGGAAGCTGCTCGCGCTTGCTTGATAAGCGCTGAAGGGCTATTTGACTCAAATAATGGCGATCTTGCCCAGCAGGTGCACCACGGCCTGATGGCCAGCGGCGACCGCTTTGTATCGGCCGCGCACGAGTCCGACCGGCTGCGCACCGCGCTGCGCGAAGCGGGCCATGACGTGCTGGCCGTGGAAATGGAAGGCGCCGCCGTGGCCCAGGTGTGCCTTGACTATGGCGTGCCGTTTGCGGCGGTGCGCACCATCTCCGACCGGGCCGACGATGCCGCGCATGGCGACTTCGCGCAGTTCGTGCAGACCGTGGCCAGCCGCTATGCCGACCACATGGTGCAATCGTTTTTACAAAGACTATGAAATTAATAGCTGCTAGCGCTTTACTGGTAAGCGCTAGTGGCCGATTCGACCGTTGGTTTCAACTGGCGCGCCCAAGGTGGCCTTGGTCGCTTGCATGCGCTAGCTGCTGACCATACTCAACGCCATGGTCAGAACCGGTAAACCTTGGGATGTTTCGCTTCATAGTGCTTGACTTTGAAGACGGTTACTCAGGGGGCTACTTCAACCAGCCACGCTTGCGGAAATACCACATGGGGCCCAGCGCGCTGGCCAGCATCAGCAGCAGCGCGTAGGGGTAGCCCCACTCCTTGGCCAGCTCGGGCATGTGTTGGAAGTTCATGCCGTACACGCTGGCAATCAGCGTGGGCGGCAGCAGTGCTACGCTGGCCACCGAGAAGATCTTGATGATCTTGTTCTGGTTGATGTTGATGAAGCCGACCGTGGCGTCCATCAAGAAGTTGATCTTGTCGAACAGGAAGGCAGTGTGGTTGTCGAGCGACTCGATGTCGCGCAGGATCTGGCGGGCCTCCTCGAACTGATCGGAGCTGAGCATCTTGCTGCGCATCATGAAGCTCACGGCGCGGCGTGTGTCCATCACGTTGCGGCGAATGCGGCCGTTCAAGTCTTCCTGGCGCGCGATGGCGGCCAGCACCTCGCCAGCGCGGGTGTCGGTCACATCGCCAGCCAGCACCTGCTTGCTGACCTTCTCCAGCTCGTCGTAGATGTTTTCCAGCGTGTCGGCCGAATACTCGGCGTCGGCGTCGAACAGCGCCAGCAGCACTTCCTTGGCATCCTCGATCAGGCCTGGCGCCCGGCGTGCGCGCATGCGCAGCAGGCGGAACACGGGCACGTCTTCATCGTGGATCGAGAACAGAACGCCCTTGCTTTTCAGCTCGGGGTTGGTCAGGTTCAGGATGAAAGCCACGCGCACCGAGCGCGGCTGTTCGTTGTCATCGATGAGAAAGTCGCTGCGAATGTGCAGGTCGCCGTTGTCTTCTTCGTAGAAGCGGGCGGATTCCTCGATGTCCTCGTCCATCGCGTCTTCGGGGATGGACAGGCCGTAGTGCTGCTTGATCCAGCGCTTTTCTTCGAGCGTGGGGTTTTCCAGATCAACCCAGATGGGCTGGAAGCGGGTGAGTTCTTCCAGGGATTCGATTTCTTCCTGGAACAGCCGGCCATTGGCGAGCGAAAAGATATTGAGCATGGCTCACTCCCGTGATAGGTGGCATCTGCAGTGGGGCTTGGGGGTGCTTTCATCCCCACGGCAGGCCGGGGAGCTGAAAGCTACCAACTCGGGTAGGTTTCCACGGGGTTTTCTCCGTCAAAGTTCAAGCCGCGGATTATGGCACTGCATCGATGGCGTCCGTGTGACGCCAGCCCGTGCCAATGGCGGGTTTTATGTGCCTGGGCTGGCGGCCTGCACCAGCGCCAGCGCACGGCACAGATCGGCCCAGGCGGCGGCCTTGTTGCCCTGGGAGCGCAGCAAGAACGCGGGGTCGTAGGTGACGATGGCCGGGCAGCCCGCCAGCTGATGCAGCTCGGCGCGCAGGCGGCCCAGGGGTTCGGTGCGCGCGAGGGCGGCCCGGGCTGCCACATGGCCCAGCACCAGCACCATGGCGGGACGCAGTGCCGCCACCATGTCGTGCAATAACGGGGCGATGTCGATGGCCTCTGCGGCGGTGCCGGCCTGGGGGCGTTCCAGCGCGGCCAGATAAACGCGCGGGTGGCGGTGCAGCCGCATGGCCCGCAGCATGTTGTCGAGCAGGCGGCCGGCATCGCCCGCCAGCGGCTCGGTGGGCGAGAGGCTTTCGGCAACCACCAGCCAGCCCGCGCCCAGCTCGGCCGGCGTCTGCGCCGGATCGGCCGTGGGGTACAGCGCCTGCGCCGCATGCAGGATCAACGCGGGCGACGCGCCGCCGCCCTGCGGCGCTGAAGGCAGGGCCGCAGGGCAGCGCTGGCGGGCGCTGCACGTTCCCGCACGGGGCGAGGTGCCGGCTCGGTGCGGGCGGCTGCCGCAACCACCGGCGCGGCGGGGCTGCGGGGGCGTTTGCGGTCCGCGGCCCGCGCGCGGGAACGGCCACGGGGTCCGCCGCGGGTGTCGGCGTCAGCGCTTCAGCGGGCGCCCACACAGTGACCCCCATCTCTTGCAGCATGGCGCGCTGGCGCGCATCGAGGTGAAGGCTCATAGCGGCGGGCTCACAAGGGCAGGTGCAGGCGGGTGCATGGGGGAGGAAGGGGTTCACAGGGGAAGGCTCATGACCACCGCATCCTCGCGCTGGCCTGCGTGGGCCGGGTAGTAGCGCTTGCGTTCGCCCACGCGGCGAAAACCATGGGCCAGGTAAACGTGCAGGGCGCGCTCATTGCTCACGCGCACTTCCAGCCACAGCCATTGGGCGCCGCGCCCGCGCGACCACAGCGCCAGGGCGTCGAGCAATACCCGGGCCCAGCCCTGCTTCTGGTAGGCCGGGGCCACGGTGATATTGAGCAGATGTACCTCGTCCACTCCCATCATGGCCACGAAGTAACCCAGCAACCGGTCGCCCGCCACCAGCAGCTGGGCCTGGTAGCCAGAGGCCATGGCGTCGGTGAAGTTGCCGCGGGTCCAGGGGTGGGAATAGGCGCTGTGTTCCACGTCGAGCACGTCGTCCAGCCGCGCCAGCGTGAGCGGCTCAAAGCGTGCCTCGGGGGCGTTGGCGGGGGGCGAGAAGACGGCGCTCATGGTGTCGGTGGGTCTTATGTGGCTTGTGCGGCGTGGGTGGCCTGGGCGGCACGCATCGCGGCCCGTTCGGCAGCGGTGTAGGCCACTTTATCGCGGATGTAGCGGGGCAGGGCTTCGCTGGCCGGCACTGCGCCGCCTGCCGCCAGCAAGGCGGGTGCCAGGCGCAGCAGGGCCGCGGCGGTGGGCAGCGCGCTGGCGTGCAGGGCGCCGGGTGCCAGGCGCTCGGCGTAGGCGGCCCGGGCGTTGCCCGCCAGTGTCCAGCCCGCGGGCACCTGCACGGCCTCGGGGGCGCACAGACCGAAGTCGCCATCGGTGCGCCAGTGGCCGGTGCCGCCGTTCTGGGCTGGCAGCCATTCGCAGCGTGCCACGTACACCTCGTCCATGCGCGCGTCCAGCGTGGCCACCACCTGGGTGCAGCCATGCTGGTGGCGGGCTTCTTCGGCTACCGCAAGCAGGGTGTCCACCGGCAGCACCGGCACGCCCGCGCCGCCGCGTGCGCCAAAGGCCAGCCCCTGGGCCACCGCGCAGGCCGTGCGCAGGCCGGTAAACGACCCGGCCCACGGCCAAACACGATGGTGTCCAGCGTGGCAAAGGACAGCCCCGCCTGTGCCAGCAGCGCGCTGATGGCAGGAATCAGCGTGGCCGAGGCCTGCGCGCCACCCGGACCGGTGTGTTGCCACACGGCATCTCCCGCCTGCACGGCGATGGAGAGGGTGTCGGTGCTGGTGTCGAAGGCAAGCAGGTTCATGGGGCCGGGTGGGTCTGGGTTCGGGGTGCAATTATCAGGGGCGCGCCAGCGGGATGCTGGATTCGCCGCCGACATGCCCAATTCGCCCGGCGATAGACTTGGCCGATGATGTTTGTTCCTTTAGGCTGCCGCGCAGCAACCCTGCGCTGGTGGCGTCTCTGGTGGTTTGTGTGCCTGCTCACCGTGGTGGGGCTGCCCGGGCGCAGGCAACAGGGCCGCTGCCCGCCGAGGTGGAGGCGGCGCTGGTGCGTGCCCGCCTGCCCAGGGACGCCCTGTCGGTGCTGGTGGTGGATGCGCAGGGCGGCCGCCAGGCACCGCGTCTGGCGCACCGCCCCCAGGCGTCCATGAACCCGGCTTCGGTCATGAAGCTCGTGACCACCTATGCGGCGCTCGACCTGCTCGGCCCCGCCTACACCTGGAGCACGCCCGTGTATGTGGACGGCCAGGTGCAGGGCGGCAGCCTCCAGGGCAACGTTTATATCCAGGGGCAGGGCGATCCCAAGCTGGTGATGGAGCGCCTGTGGCTGCTGCTGCGCCGCCTGCAGGGCCAGGGCATCCAGGTCATCGTGGGCGACATCGTGCTGGACCGCACTGCCTTTGACGTGCCCGAGCACGATGCCGCCCGCTTCGACGGCGAGCCGCTGCGCCCCTACAACGCGGCGCCCGATGCCTTGCTGCTGAACTACAACGCGGTGGTCATGACCTTTGTGCCCGATGCCGCCGCCGGGCTGGCACGCATCCAGTACGACCCGCCGCTTGCTGGCGTGCAGCGCCAGGCCACGGTGCCGCTGGCGGCGCCGGGCGCCGAATGTGGCGATTGGCGCGCCGCCGTGCGTGCCGAGCTGTCAGACCCGGCGCGCACCGTGTTCCAGGGCGTCTATCCGGCCCGCTGTGGCGAGCGCGTGTGGGCGGCGGCGTTTCCCGATCCGAAGGGGTTTGCGGCCCGCGCGGTGGAAGGCATGTGGCGCGAACTGGGCGGCAAGCTCACGGGCACCGTGCGCGATGGTGCGGTGCCTGCGCGGCTCAAGCCGGCCTTCAGTGCCACATCGCCCGCGCTGGCCGAGGTGGTGCGCGATGTGAACAAATACAGCAACAACGTGATGGCGCAGCAGCTGTTTCTCACGCTGGCGTTGCGCAAAGACGGCGCGGCCACGTTCGACGGTGCGCGCGCTGCATTGCGCCAGTGGTGGCAGGCCCGCCTGGGCGATGCCGAGCCACCCGCCCCCGACAACGGCGCAGGCCTGAGCCGCGAGGCACGCATCAGCGCGCAGGCCCTGGCGCGCATGCTGCAGCTGGCCTGGCAGTCGCCGGTGATGCCCGAGCTGGTGTCGTCCCTGCCGATTGCCGGCGTGGACGGCACGCTGCGCCCCAGCCAGAGCCGCGCCGGTGCCGCCCACCTCAAGACCGGCAGCCTGCGCGACGTGATGGCCGTCGCCGGTTATGTGCACGCCGCCAGCGGCCGCCGCTACGTGCTGGTGGCCCTCGTCAACCACCCGCAGGCGGGCGCAGCGCGGCCCGTGCTTGATGCGCTGGTGGACTGGACCGCGCGCGATCAATAGCCCCGGATGCACAACACACCATGGCTCTTCACGACCTCATCGGCTACCTGGCCGCGACGCTGACCACCTGCAGTTTTTTGCCCCAGGCGCTGCACACTTTTCGCACGCGCGACGTCAGCGGCATCTCGCTGAGCATGTACGGCACTTTCACGCTGGGCGTGGCGCTGTGGCTGGCTTACGGCGTGGCGCTGGCCGCCTGGCCCATCGTTGCGGCCAATGCCGTCACGCTGGCGCTGGCGGGCACCATCCTGGTCATGAAGCTGCGCTATGGCCGCCGGGGTGGGGCGAAGAACGGCGCGGATCCCGGGGGAGGCCCTGTCTCCTAGGCGTCAGGTGGCCCGGGCGTGCCCTCGTAATCCCTAGTGCCGGGTAGTCCGGCGCGCGCGCACGATGCGACGCTCTTCACCGCTCCAAGGGGTCGCTCCATGACGTATTTCCGCCTTTCCTGTGTTGCCGCAGCTGCGGTGTTGCTGGTCGCCTGCGGGGGCTCGGATGGCCCGCAACGGGGCGCGTTGCTGGACCCGCCCGCCACGCTGACCACGCTGACCGCCGCGCAGATCGATGCCGCAACGGCGGGCAGCGGCCTGCAGGCGATCAGCGGCAAAGCAAAGTGTGATGTGAAGGTGGTGGCGCTCAACTACACCACGGTCGGCGTCAAGGACGACGAAAGCACCAATGCCTCGGGCGTCATGCTGGTGCCGGCGGGCAGTTGCACCGGCGCGTCAGCGCTGGTGGCGTATGCCAAGGGCTCCGATGTGCAAAAGCCCCGCACGCTGGCCAATCCGCAAGACGGCGAAACCTTTTTGCTCGCCGCGATGTACGCCGCCCAGGGTTACACCGTGGTGGCCACCGACTACCTTGGTTTTGCCAAGTCTGCCTACGCCTACCACCCCTATCTGCATGCGGACTCCGAAGCCACGGCGGTGCTGGACTCCATCCGCGCCGCGCGGGCGGCTGCGCCCAGCGTGGGCGCCAACCTGTCGGGCAAGGTGATGTTCGCCGGCTATTCGCAGGGTGGGCATGCGTCCATGGCCGCCCACCGGGCGGCAGAGCGCGACCATGCCGGGGAGTTCAACGTGGTGGCCGGTGCCCACCTGGCCGGGCCCTACAACCTGTCAGGCCAGCTGCGGGCGCCCGATGCGATTGCCGGGGTGCAGTTCTTCGTGCCGTATCTGGTGACCTCGTGGCAAAAGGTGTATGGCAACGTCTACACCGACGTCAAGACGGCGTTCAAATTGCCCTATTCGGGCTATATCGAAACCTTGCTGCCCAGCCCGACGCTCACCACCACCACGCTGGTCTCGTCGGGCGCATTGCCCGGGGGGCCCGGCGTTACGCCCAATCAGGCGCGTGACCTCCTGTTCCAGCCCGAATTTCTGGCTGCGGCCCAGGCCGGTGGCAGCAACCCGCTGTTTCTGGCCGCCAGGAAGAACGACCTGCTGGGATGGAACCCCAGGGCGCGCGTGCTGCTGTGCGGTGGCGCGGGCGACCCCACGGTGCCGCCGGCCATCCACCAGCAGGCCATGAAGGCCGACTTTGACAGCCGTGGCCTGACCAACGTGGCCTCTGTCGATGTCGATCCCCAGGTGCAGGCCACGTACGGCACTGCCGGCAAGGCACCCACCGATCCGGCCTCGGCGGCGTTTGCCACGTATTACGGCAACTACCACGGCACCTACGAGCCGCCGTTTTGCCACGCGCAGGCACGGGCGGTGTTCGATGCCGTCAAATAAGCGGCGCTCCCTGCGCGCATGAAAAAAGCCGACCATCAGGTCGGCTTTTGGATTGTGCGCCGGGCGGCTTACCAGCGGGCCCGCAGCCGGTCGTAAGCGTAGTCGCCCAGCTGGCGGTGGGCCGATGGCGTGAGGTAGACCGCGTCGGCAAACACATACTTGTTCTGGTTGGCGCCGGGGAGCAAGGTGGCGGCAGTGCACAAGGCCGAGTTGACCTGGCCGGTGCCGATGCCAATGCCGTTGCCCGCATCCACCGAAGTGCACACCGGCGTCTTGGCGTTGTCAAACCCGTAGGAGCCCGGAGCGTTGGTGTACAGGTTGACGTAGTAGGCCGCATCGATAGAGAGCACATTCGCGCCCAGATCGACGATGCCCACCGACAGGCCGGTGTTGAAGCTGGTGCTGGCATCGTGGAGCAGGCTTGCCTCGTTGATGGCGGTGGCCCAGACGGACTTGGTCATGTCGTAGGTGCCCATCACCACCACATATTTCGCACCCGACGTGACGAGGCGGCGCACCTGCGTTGCCAGCTGCTGGCCGGCTTTGCGGGTCTCTGCCAACATGTCGTCTTTAGAGAGCGTGCCGGCGCGCACAGCCGCCACGCCAGCGATCACATCGCTGGTCCCGGCGTTGACGAACACCACGTCGTTGGCGCCAAAGCTGCCGCCCGCCAGAAAGCGGTCGATCTGCTCGGTGACGGTGAGCGTGGTGGCATCGCCGGCCACGTCGGGCTTGATGGTGATGCGCGCATTGCCCGTGGCATAGCTCAGGCCGCCCGATGCTGCGGGTGTGATCGTCTTGCCGTAGCGCGACGCCAGTTGCTGCGTCCAGTTGTTGACGGAGCCGTCGTTGACGGTGTAGCGCGGACCTTTTTGCCCCACATCGCTGAAGGCATCGCCAAAGGCAATGAAGCGGTCGGGTGTCAGTGCCGATTCGATGGTGCTCGAACCACAGGCCGCGAGCAACGCTGCCGTCGCACATGCGGCGACCATCACGGTGCGGCGCATCCAATTTGTTGCCATGTATTTCTCCAGAAAAGTGGGGGTTAGTTTAACGACGCACAGCCCGCGCATGTAAAGCAAGCAGGCAGGCAAGCCGGCTCAGGCCGCGGCTGCCCTCTGCAGCCGGTCGCGCACGCCTTCCCATTCGGGGGTGGCGGGCGGGGTCTCGATCCAGATCAGTTTCACGGCCTGGTCGTCAAAGCCACGCAGCACGGCAAAAAGCTGCTGGGCGGTGGCGGTGGCGTCGTCGGGCATGCGGCGCATGACCAGCCGGGACGAGCGCGTGCGCAGTGCGCTGCGGGCATAGACGGCGATGTGGGCGGCGTCGGCGCCCAGCAGGTCCAGCGCGGTCTGCAGCGCCTTGGCGTCCATCAGGCGCACCTTGGCGGCGGGGGCATAGTGGGCCT
This sequence comes from Acidovorax carolinensis, assembly GCF_002157145.1. Classification (NCBI taxonomy): domain Bacteria; kingdom Pseudomonadati; phylum Pseudomonadota; class Betaproteobacteria; order Burkholderiales; family Comamonadaceae; genus Acidovorax; species Acidovorax carolinensis. The sequence continues at coordinate 3,899,669 of NZ_CP021361.1, read as the reverse complement.
CCAGTGTGCCCGAGGCCCGCGGGGTAAGTGCGGGTAGCTCTTCTTTCGATAGCGGTTGCATGCCGCAGGCGGCCGCAATCTGCGCCCGCGTGATGGCGCCCGGCCGCAGCAGCACGGGCACGCCGCGCGTGCAGTCCACGATGGTGCTTTCAATGCCCACATCGCAGGGCCCGCCATCGAGCACCAGCAGGTCGGCGCCCAGCTCGTCCTGCACGTGCCGGGCGGTGGTGGGGCTCACGCGGCCAAAGCGGTTGGCGCTGGGCGCGGCCACGCCCCACACGGGCGGGCCACCCTGATCGGCGCTATGGCCCGGCGCTGCGCAGGCCACCAGCAGTGCGTGGGCCACCGGGTGGGCCGGGCAGCGCAGGCCCACGCTGTCCTGGCCGCCGGTCGCGGCCGTGGCCACGCCAGGCCGGCGCGGCAGGATGAGGGTGAGCGGGCCGGGCCAGAAGGCATCGACCAGCTTTTGTGCAAAGCCGGGCACCTCACTGGCAAAGTGCGCAATGCCCGAGGCGTCGGCCACATGCACGATCAGCGGATGGTCGCTCGGGCGGCCCTTGGCGGCAAAGATCTGCGCCACGGCCGCGTCGCTGCTGGCGTCGGCCGCCAGGCCATAGACGGTTTCGGTGGGCAGGCCCAGCAGCGCGCCGCTGCGCACGGCCCGCGCGGCGGCAGCGATGGAGTCGGGCTGGGTGCCGTCCAGGATCATGGTCAAAACGCCGCGATGCCCAGCAAGGCTGCGGCCTGCAAGGCCGTGGCGCGGGCCGCCTCTGGCGTAGGGCCGGTGACATTGAGGTGGCCCATCTTGCGGCCGCGCTTGGCCTCGCGCTTGCCATACAGGTGCAGATGCGCGCCGGGCAGGGCCAGCACCTGCGCCCAGGGAGGCGTCTGCTCGGCATCGCCGTGCGCAAACCACAGGTCGCCCAGCAGGTTGAGCATGACGGCGGGGCTGTGCTGGCGCGGCTGCGTCAGCGGCAGGCGGGCCAGGGTGCGCACCTGCAGCTCGAACTGCGACACGTCGCAGGCGTTCTGGCTGTAGTGGCCGCTGTTGTGCGGGCGCGGGGCGATCTCGTTCACCACCAGGCTGCCGTCCTGCAGCACAAAGAATTCCACGCACAGCACGCCCACGTAATGCAGGCCATTTGCTATTGAAATTGCAGCTGCTACCGCTTGCTGGATAAGCGCTGGAGGCAGATTTTGCTCAAAAACCTCCGTCACGGCCAGGATGCCTTCGCGGTGCAGGTTGCGCTGCACCGGCAGGTGCACGGTGGCGCCATCGTGGCCCCGCGCCACGATCACCGAGCATTCCAGTGCCAGCGGAAGCATCTTTTCGAGCACGCAAGGCACCTTGCCCACCGACGCCCAGGCGGCGGCCAGTTCGGCGGCGGTCTTGACGCGGACCTGGCCCTTGCCGTCGTAGCCCATGCGGGCGGTTTTCAGAATACCCGGCAGCAGATCGGGCGCAACAGCGGCCAGTTGTTCGGCCGTTTCGATCACGGCATAGGGCGCGCAGGGCACGCCACAGGCCACAAAGTGGGCCTTTTCGCGGGCCCGGTCTTGCGCCACTGAGACCGCGCTGGCGGCGGGCGATACGGGGAGCCGCGCGGCCAATGCAGCCAGCGCGGCGGCGGGCACGTTCTCGAACTCGGTGGTCACCGCATCGGCCACGCGGGCCAGTTCGGCCAGGCCTTGCGGGTCTTCATAGCCGGTCTGGATGTGGTGGTGGCTCACCAGCCCGGCCGGGCTGGTGGGGTCGGCATCGAGCACGGCGGTGAAGTAGCCCATGGCCTGCGCCTGGTGCACAAACATGCGGCCCAGCTGGCCGCCGCCGAGCACGCCCAGCGTGCTACCCGGCAAAAGTGGCTTGGCAGAGTCGGTCATGCGGCAGGCGGCAAGGTCATGTTGCGCGCCACTTCCGTCTGCTCGGCGCGGAAGGCATCGAGCCGCTGGCGCAGTTCGGGGCTTTCGTTGGCCAGCAGCGCTACGGCAAACAGCGCGGCATTGGCGGCGCCGGCCGTACCAATGGCAAACGTGGCCACGGGAATGCCCTTGGGCATCTGCACGATGGAGTGCAGCGAGTCCACGCCCTGCAGGTGGCGGCTGGCCACGGGCACACCCAGCACGGGCACGGGCGTCTTGGCGGCGATCATGCCGGGCAGGTGGGCAGCGCCCCCGGCCCCGGCGATGATGGCCTTCAGGCCCCGGCCCGCAGCGGCTTCGGCATAGGCAAACATGTCATCGGGCATGCGGTGGGCCGAGACCACGCGGGCCTCATGGGCGATGCCGAACTGTTCAAGAATCTGCACTGCATGCTGCATGGTGTCCCAGTCGCTGCTGGAACCCATGACCACGCCGATCTGGATGGGTTTCATGGTGTTGGAGGTGCCGGACCGCGGGCTGCGCCCGCTGCACCGCTGTAGGTGGAACCCGCGATTTTACTTTTTGCGCTTCCCTTCATGGCGTGGGGCCGTTTCGATGGGCCAAAATAGCGCGAAAACCGCTTCACAGGCCCCAAGGCCCCACACCATCATGATTGACGTCACCGTAGAGAACTTTGAAGCCGAGGTGGTTGCCGCCTCGATGAATGTGCCCGTCCTGGTGGACTTCTGGGCACCCTGGTGCGGCCCCTGCAAGTCGCTGGGCCCCATCCTCGAAAAGCTCGAAACCGAATACGCGGGCCGATTCAAGCTGGTCAAGATCGATTCGGACCAGGAGCAGCAGATCGCCGGCATGTTCGGCATCCGCAGCATTCCCACCTGCGTGCTGCTGATGAACGGCCAGCCCGTGGACGGCTTCATGGGCGCGCTGCCCGAGGGCCAGGTGCGCGCATTCCTCGACAAGCATGTGCCCTCCGCGGAGGAAGTGGTGGCAGAAGCCGAGGAAGAAGAAGCCCTGGACGCACTGGCCGAAGGCGACACCAGCACAGCGCTTGAAAAGCTGCAGCACGCTGTGGCCACCGATCCGGCCAACGACGATGCGCGTTTTGATTACGTCAAGCTGCTGCTGCAGCTGGGCCGCGAGGACGATGCCAAGGTGGCCTTTGCCCCAGTGATTGCCAAGGCCGCCACATCGCGCAAGCTCGGGGCACTCAAGAGCTGGATGGATGCTCTTGATTTTCTAGCTTCTGGCGCTTATGGATCAAGCGCTGGGGTGAATTTGATGCCAAGATTGCCGCGAACAAGCGCGACTTTGACACGCGCTTTGCCCGCGCCCGCTGGCTGATGGCGCAGCAGCGCTGGCAGGAGGCCATGGACGAGCTGCTCGAAATCCTGATGCGCGACAAGGCCTGGAGCGAAGAGGCAGCCCGCAAGACCTATGTGGCCATCCTCGAAATCATCGAGCCGCCCAAGGTGAAGGTGGCAGAAGGCCAGATTCCCCCGAAGACCCGGTTGTGGCCACCTACCGGCGCCGCTTGTCGAGCGTGGTGCTCAGCTGAGCGCGGTTCGACTCGGAAAATGCAAAAGGCCCTTGCAGGGCCTTTTTTCTTGGGAGGTGAGATATCGCGCGTGCGGTTTAGCCGGTCAGCCTCTCCAGCGCCTCGCGGTATTTGGCGGCGGTCTTTTCGATCACGGCCTGCGGCAGGCGGGGCGAAGGCGGCGTCTTGTCCCAGGGCTTGCCGTTGACCTGGGCCTGCTCGAGCCAGTCGCGCACGAACTGCTTGTCGTAGCTGGGCGGGTTTTCGCCCTTGGCCAGGGCTTCGGCATAGCCTTCCACCGGCCAGTAGCGCGAGCTGTCGGGCGTGAGCACTTCGTCCATCAGCACCAGCGTGCCGTCGGGGGCCAGGCCGAACTCGAACTTGGTGTCGGCAATGATCATGCCCTTGGTCAGGGCGATCTCTGCCGCGGCCTTGTAGATGGCGATGCTCAGGTCGCGGATTTTTGCGGCCAGTTCGGGGCCGATCATTTCCACCGTGCGCTCGAAGCTGATGTTTTCATCGTGCTCGCCGGCAGCGGCCTTGGCCGCGGGCGTGTAGATGGGCTCGGGCAGCTTGGCGGCATTGGTCAGTCCGGCGGGCAGCGGCACGCCGCAAACCGACTGCGACGCCTGGTATTCCTTCCAGCCACTGCCGGCCAGGTAGCCGCGCACCACGGCTTCCACGGGAATGGGCTGCAGACGTTGCACCAGCATCGAGCGGCCACGGATCTGCGCCGCTTCGGCGGGGCTCACCACGCTTTCGGGGTCGTCGCCCGTCAGGTGGTTGGGGCAGATGTGGCCGAGCTTGTCGAACCAGAACAGCGCCATTTTGGTGAGCAGCTCGCCCTTGCCGGGGATAGGCTCGCCCATGATCACGTCGAACGCCGACAGGCGGTCGCTGGCCACCATCAGGATGCGGTCGGTGCCCACGGCGTAGTTGTCGCGCACCTTGCCGCGTGCCAGAAGGGGCAGCGAGGTCAGGGTGGATGTGTGCAGGGCAGAAGTGCTGGACTGGGTCATGGTGATGGTGCGGGCTTGCAGCGCGTGGAGACGGATCTGCGCCAGAAAAATGTTGGATATTGCGAGCGGTCAGGATCTGCTTCGAACCGACCGATTTTACGCGGCGGTGGACCGGGTGGTTGCCCTCGGCGGCGAGTGGCTGGGGCGACAGGCCCCGACATGGCACGTGGCGCCTTGCAATGCGGGCGCCGGGCTGGCGGATTGGCCGCGCAGGGTGCGGGTGCACGAGGGGTTCGCCCAAAGCCTGCCCATTGTGCGCGCTTTTCGCGGCGGCGGCACCTTCGGCGGCATAACCCATCCGCCAGGGGCGGTATGGGATTGCTTTTGGCCTGGGGCGGGCGCATAGTGATTTCGCGTCAACGGACGTAGCCGAGTTAGCCGGGCCGCTCTTTGGATCCAGGGCGGCATTTTTGTCACAGAGAGCCACAGGAGACTTTTTATGAACCTGACGATCAGCGGTCACCACCTCGAAGTTACCCCAGCCTTGCGCAACTATGTCACCACGAAGCTGGATCGGATCACTCGCCATTTTGACCAGGTGGTCGACGTCAAGGTACTGCTGACAGTAGAGAAACAGAAGGAAAAAGAGAAGCGGCAGCGAGCGGAATGCAATATCCACGTCAAGGGAAGCGACCTGTTTGCAGAAAGCTCCCACTTCGACCTGTATGCTGCCGTGGACGAGTTGGTGGACAAGATGGATCGCCAGGTCGTGCGCCACAAGGACCGCATCCAGGACCACCACGACGCATCCAAACGCGAAATGCTCGCGTAGGCCAAGCAGGTGTACCGCCTGCCGGTCGCAGCCGCCCTCCGGGGCGGTTTTTTTCGGCCCCGCGTTTTGTTCTCAGGGTTTCTGCCAATGTGTGCATAATTGTTTCTCTGACCATGAACCGACTTGCATCCATCCTGCCCTCCGCTCAAGTGCTTGTGAGCGTTGACGCCACCAGCAAGAAGCGTGCTTTTGAAGAAGCCGGTCTCCTGTTTGAGGGCCAGCACGGGCTTTCGCGGGCGCTGATCACCGACAGCCTGTTTGCGCGCGAGCGACTGGGCTCGACGGGACTGGGGCATGGCGTGGCCATTCCGCATGGCCGTATCAAGGGGCTCAAGGCGCCGATGGCCGCGGTTTTTCAGCTGGCGCAACCGATAGGTTTCGATGCGCCCGACGAAATGCCGGTCGGGCTGCTGATTTTTCTGCTGGTGCCCGAAGCGGCGACCCAGAAGCACCTGGAAATCCTCTCGGAAATCGCCGAGCTGCTGAGCGACTCGGTGCTGCGCGAGAAACTCAAGGCCTGCGACGACGCCGCGGTGCTGCACGGCATGATTGCCGGATGGCAGTCCACCCAGGCCGCGTGATCTTGCCCCTTTCCCTGCTCTTCGCATTCGCTGCATTGCCGTGAAGCCCAACGTCGTCAGCGCTGATGTCCTGTTCGAGGAATTCCGGGGCACCCTGAAATGGGAATGGCTGGCGGGCCTGGGCGCGTCCGAGCGGCGCTTTGACGAAGTGGCGGTGCGCGCGGCCCGATCGGGTGCCGATCTCGTCGGCTATCTGAATTACATCCACCCTTACCGGGTGCAGATTCTGGGTGAGCGCGAAATCGCCTATCTCACCAACGCCACCCCTGACGACTGCCAACGCCGGATCGCGCGCATCGTCACGCTGGAGCCGCCGGTGCTGGTGCTGGCCGACGGGCAGACTGCACCGGATGCGCTGCTGTCCATGTGCGAGCGGGCGCAGATTCCGATGTTCTCTACCCATGAGTCGTCGGCGTTCGTCATCGACGTTCTGCGCGCGTACCTGTCCAAGCACTTTGCCGACCGCACCACGATGCACGGCGTGTTCATGGACATTCTGGGCCTGGGTGTCATGATTACGGGCGAATCCGGCCTGGGCAAGAGCGAGCTGGGGCTGGAACTGATCTCTCGCGGCAACGGCCTGGTGGCCGACGATGCCGTGGATCTGTTTCGCATCAACCAGACCACCATCGAAGGCAAGTGTCCCGAACTGCTGCAGAACCTGCTGGAAGTGCGCGGCATTGGCTTGCTCGACATCCGCGCCATCTTTGGCGAGACGGCCGTGCGCCGCAAGATGCGCCTGAAGCTCATCGTGCATCTGGTGCGCAAGGAGACGCTGGAGCGCGACTACGAGCGCCTGCCTTATGAGCCCCTGACCCAGGACGTGCTGGGCGTGCCGGTGCTCAAGGTCGTGATCCAGGTGGTGGCGGGGCGCAATATCGCCGTGCTGGTGGAAGCCGCCGTGCGCAACACCATCCTGCAGTTGCGCGGCATCGACACCTACCAGGAATTCGTGGAGCGGCACCGCCGCGCCATGGAGCGCGACAGCGGGGGCTGATCCGCAGGTCCACGAAACCGTCGCAGCCCAGGCCAGCGGCCGCCGCGCAAGGGCCGCCAAGCCGTTCAGGCGCCGCTGCACTTGCGTGCGCTGGCGGAGTCCCCCCTCTCAGGGGGAAGGCGCGAAGCGACTCAGGGGGTTAGTTGCTCTTTGCGGCGCAGTGGGCGCACTGCCCATACAAGGCCATCGTGTGGTCCTGGACCACCCAGCCCTTGGCCTTTGCAATGATCTGCTGGCGCTTTTCGATCTCGGGGTCGTAGAACTCTTCCACCTTGCCGCAGGTCGTGCACACGAAATGGTCGTGGTGCTGGCCTTCGTTGAGTTCGTAAACCGCCTTCCCACTTTCGAAATTGCTGCGGATCAGGATGCCTGCCTGCTCGAATTGCGTGAGCACACGATAGACCGTGGCCAGCCCGATGTCCGAGCGCTCTTGCAGCAGGACGCGAAAGACGTCTTCGGCCGTCATGTGGCGCTGTGCGCCCTTCTGAAAAATCTCCAGAATCTTCAGGCGCGGCAGGGTTGCCTTCAGTCCCGTGCTTTTGAGTTCGTCGATATTCGTCATGGCGCTGTCTTTCGTGTGTCGGCGGGCTCGACCAAGCCCTCAGGGCCAGCCGCTACAATGGGTCGATCATAGCCTTACGACCCTTTTCCATGCCCGTCAAAGCCCATCGCAGCGCCCGTCTGGGTGTGACCTTGTTCATTGGTGCCTGCCTGACTGCCGTGGCCGGCTGCAGCAGCCTGGACAGTGCAAGCAATCGCTTGGCCAGCGTCGTGACGCCTTACAAGGTGAATGTGGTGCAGGGCAATTTTGTTTCGCGCGAGCAGGTAGAAGCGCTTGCGCCGGGCATGAGCCGGCAGCAGGTACGCGACATTCTCGGCACGCCCCTGGTGACCAGCCTGTTCCATGCCGAGCGCTGGGAATATGTGTTCACCATCAAGCGTCCCGGTGAAGATCTCCAGACGCGCAAGCTCACGCTGTTTTTCCAGGGCGATTTGCTGCAGCGATTCGACGGCGACACCATGCCCTCTGAAGCCGAGTTTGTAGCCTCGCTGGGGTCGCGCTCCACCAAGGGCAAGGTGCCTGTTCTGGAGGCCACCGACGCCCAACTGGCGCGTTTCCCGGCCCCGAGCGCGCGCCCAGCGCACCAGCGGCTGCACCTGCAGAACCGGTTTCCACCTCTTACCCCCCGCTCGAAGGCCCCGCGCGCTAAAGGCAGCGGATCAGGGCGCCGGCACCCGGCATGGCCCGCCGCATTCACCGACACAGGAATGACATGACAGGCAACTCTTTGCCCTCCCAACCCGCTTCGAAACCCATGCGTGTGGCCGTGGCTGGTGCGTCCGGCCGCATGGGCCGCATGCTGATCGAGGCCCTGCGTGCCAGCGACGACATGGTGCTGGCCGGCGCCCTGGATGTGGCGGCCAGCCCCGCCATCGGCTCGGATGCAACGGCTTTTCTGGGCCATGCAAGTGGCGTGGCCATCACGGCAGACCTGCGCACGGGCCTGGAGAACGCTGATGTGCTGATCGATTTCACCCGCCCCGAAGGCACGCTGGCCCATCTGGCTGTTTGCAGCGAGCTGGGCGTGAAGGCCGTCATCGGCACCACGGGCTTCACGGACGCGCAAAAGTCCGAGATCGCGGCCTGCGCCCAGCGCACCGCCGTCGTGATGGCACCCAACATGAGTGTGGGCGTGAATGTCACGTTCAAGTTGCTGCAGATGGCGGCCAAGGCCATGGCAACCGGCTACGACATCGAAATCATCGAGGCCCACCACCGCCACAAGGTCGATGCCCCCTCGGGCACCGCCCTCAAGATGGGCGAAGTAATTGCCGATGCGCTGGGCCGTGACCTCAAGGAGTGCGCCGTGTATGCGCGCGAAGGCGTGACCGGCGAGCGCGACCCGTCGAGCATCGGCTTTGCCACCATCCGCGGTGGCGACATCGTGGGCGACCACACCGTGCTGTTCGCCGGCATTGGCGAGCGCATTGAAATCACCCACAAATCGTCCAGCCGTGCCACCTACGCCCAGGGCAGCCTGCGTGCAGTGCGCTTTCTCGCAGACCGCAAGACCGGCATGTTCGACATGTTCGACGTGCTGGGCCTGAACTAGCCCGAAAGCGAGACGGCATGGACGCACTGCACTGGTGGCGCCAGGGAGATGCCGTGACGCAGGGCACGGCCCTGTTGCTGCTTGCCATGTCGGTGGCCAGCTGGGTGGTGATTTTCTGGAAGGCGCGCCTCATGCACCGGGCCACGGCCGACGTGGCGCGGTGCACCGCGGCGTTCTGGCAGGCGCCCTCGCTGGACGTCGCGGCGCAGCGTTTGCAGTCTTTTGACCGCGAAGCGCTGGTGCTGCCTTTGGTGATTGCTGCAAATTCAATAGCAAATCCGGTGAGCACCGGGGTGCAGGCCACCTTGGCCACATCTGGCAGCCTCTCGCAGCAGATCACCCGTGTGCTGCGCGATGCCCTGCATGGCGCCCTCGGGCGGCTGCAGTGGGGTCAGGTGTTGCTGGCCACGGTGGGCTCCACGGCCCCTTTCGTCGGCTTGCTCGGCACGGTCTGGGGCATCTACCACGCCCTCAGCGCGATGGCGGGCGCCGGTCAGATCACCATCGACCGCGTGGCCGGCCCCGTGGGCGAGGCCCTGGTGATGACGGCGGCCGGCCTGGCGGTGGCCATTCCGGCGGTGCTGGCCTACAACGTGTTCGGTCGCTTCATTGGCCGCATCGAGGCCGACCTGGAAGGTTTTGCGCGCGACCTGCGCGAGTTGCTGGCGCAGCACCCGGAGTCGTGACATGGCATTTGGCCGCCTTGAACGCACCTCCGGCCCGCAGCCCATGAGTGACATCAACATGACGCCGCTGGTGGACGTGATGCTGGTGCTGGTGGTCATCTTCATCCTGACAGCGCCTTTGCTGGCCAGCTCCATCCGGCTTGATCTGCCCCGCGCAGCAGGGGCCACCCCCGGCGCCGCGCCCGAATTCGTGACCCTGGTGGTGGATCGCACCGGTCAGGCCTATCTGGATGACCAGCCCGTGTCGCAGGCCGCCCTGGCCGAGCGGCTTCAGCGCATTGGTGCGGCCCGCCCCGACACCGAAGTGCAGTTGCGGGCCGATGCGGCCGTGCCGTATGGCCGCGTGGTTGAAGTCATGGGCGCGGCCCACAGCGCCGGGCTCCAGCGCATCGGGTTCGTTGCCGAACAGCCCGTTGCGGCGCCCTGAGCCCCTGGCGGCAAGGCCAGACCCCGCACCGGGTGCGGCGCACCGCCAGGCTGTACCCCCGCGACCGCCTAAAATCGGCCAAAGCAGCAGCCCAGCGGCTGCATCCCTCTCCTCCAGCAGAGCCTCCATGCAAGAAAAATACTCTCCCCAAGACGTCGAGCGCGCCGCGCACGACCACTGGACCGCCACCGACGCCTACCGCGTGACGGAAGACAACAACAAGAAGAAGTTCTACGCCTGCTCGATGCTGCCCTACCCCAGCGGCAAGTTGCACATGGGCCATGTGCGCAACTACACCATCAACGACATGCTCACGCGCTACCTGCGCATGAACGGCCACAACGTGCTCATGCCCATGGGCTGGGACGCTTTTGGCCTGCCGGCCGAGAACGCCGCGCTCAAGAACGGCGTGCCACCGGCCCAATGGACGTACGACAACATCGCGTACATGAAAAAGCAGATGCAGGCCATGGGCCTGGCCATCGACTGGAGCCGCGAAGTCGCCACCTGCGACCCCACCTATTACAAGTGGAACCAGTGGCTGTTCTTGAAGATGCTCGAAAAGGGCATTGCCTACCGCAAGACCCAGGTGGTGAACTGGGACCCGGTGGACCAGACCGTGCTGGCCAACGAGCAGGTGATTGACGGCAAGGGCTGGCGCACTGGCGCCGTGGTCGAAAAGCGCGAGATCCCCGGCTACTACCTCAAGATCACCGACTACGCCGAAGAGCTGCTCGACTTTGTCACCGGCGACAAGCTGCCGGGCTGGCCCGAGCGCGTGAAGCTGATGCAGGAGAACTGGATCGGCAAATCGGAGGGCGTGCGCTTTGCCTTCCCGCATGACATCCGCGGTGACGATGGTGCGCTGATTGGCGACGGCAAGATGTACGTGTTCACCACGCGCGCCGACACCATCATGGGCGTGACGTTTTGCGCCGTGGCGCCCGAGCACCCACTGGCCACCCATGCCGCCAGATCCAACCCGGCGCTGGCGGCGTTCATCGAAGAATGCAAGAGCGGTGGCACCACCGAGGCCGAGCTGGCCACGCAAGAGAAAAAGGGCGTGCCCACGGGGCTGTCCGTCACGCACCCGCTCACGGGCCTGCCCGTCGAGGTGTGGGTGGGGAACTACGTGCTCATCGGCTACGGCGACGGCGCCGTGATGGGCGTGCCCGCGCACGACGAGCGCGACTTCGCGTTTGCGCTCAAGTACGGCATCGAGATCAAGCAGGTGGTGCTGGTCGACGGCGAGCACTTTGACTACCACCAGTGGCATGACTGGTACGGTGACAAGCAGCGCGGTGTGACCATCAACTCCGACAGCTTCAGCGGCCTCTCCCACAAGGACGCTGTGGCTGCCGTGGCCCACGCACTGGCGCAAAAAGGCCTGGGCGAACTCAAGACCACCTGGCGCCTGCGCGACTGGGGCGTGAGCCGCCAGCGCTATTGGGGCACGCCGATCCCCATCATCCATTGCGACGAGCATGGCGCCGTGCCGGTGCCCGAAAAAGACCTGCCGGTGGTGCTGCCCACCGACTGCGTACCCGACGGCTCGGGCAACCCGCTGCACAAGCATGAAGGCTTCCACGCCGGGGTGACCTGCCCGGTGTGCGGCAAGGCCGCGCGCCGCGAAACCGACACCATGGACACCTTCGTGGACAGTTCGTGGTACTTCATGCGCTATTGCGATCCGAAGAACGCGGACGCCATGGTGGCTGGCGGCGCGGATTACTGGATGCCGATGGACCAGTACATCGGCGGCATTGAACACGCCATCCTGCACCTGCTGTATGCGCGCTTCTGGACCAAGGTCATGCGTGACCTGGGGCTCGTCAAGGTCGATGAGCCCTTCACCAAGCTGCTCACGCAAGGCATGGTGCTCAACCACATCTACAGCCGCCGCACCGCCAAGGGCGGCAAGGACTACTTCTGGCCGCACGATGTGGAGCATGTGCTCGACGAGGGCGGCAAGATCATCGGCGCCAAGCTCAAGAACGAAGCTACCAGTGGCGATGGCATGCTGCCCGTGGGCACGCCCATCGACTACGAGGGCGTGGGCACCATGTCCAAGTCCAAGAACAACGGCGTCGATCCGCAGGACCTGATCGAAAAATACGGCGCCGACACCGCCCGCCTGTACACCATGTTCACCGCCCCGCCCGAGGCCACGCTGGAGTGGAACGACGCGGCCGTCGAAGGCAGCTACCGCTTCCTGCGCCGCGTGTGGAACTTCGGTGTGAAGCTGTCTGCTATGGATATGGAAGCTGCTAGCGCAAGCGTGGCAAGCGCCAGCAGCCTGAAAGACGTGGAATTCAGCAAAGAGGCCAAGGCGTTGCGGCTGGAGATCCACACCGTGCTCAAGCAGGTGGACTACGACTACCAGCGCATGCAGTACAACACCGTGGTGTCGGGCGCGATGAAGATGATCAACGCACTCGAAGACTTCAAGGCCACCGACTCGGCCGGCGCCCAGGTCGCGCTGATCGAAGGCTTTGGCATCCTGCTGCGCTGCCTGTACCCGGCCACGCCGCATGTGGCGCACAGCCTTTGGTCGCAACTGGGCTACGCCGGGCACCTGGGTGATCTGCTGGACGCACCCTGGCCCCAGGTCGATGCCAACGCGCTGGTGCAGGACGAGATCGAACTCATGCTGCAGGTCAACGGCAAGCTGCGCGGCTCCATCCATGTGCCGGCCCAGGCCGACAAGGCCGAGATCGAGCGCATTGCGCTGGCCAGCGAGGCCTTTTCGGCCCAGGCGGCCGGCGCTCATCCGAAGCGCGTGATTGTGGTGCCGGGACGCTTGGTGAACGTGGTGGTGTGACCATGATGATGAACAAGCGCGCACTGCTCTCCCTCGCCCCCGTGGCCCTGCTGACCGCCTGCGGTTTTCGCCTGCGCGGGGTGCCCGAGTTTTCGTTCGCCTCGCTCTATGTGGCGGCACCGCAGGGCTCGTCGCTGGCGCGGGAGCTGGTGCGCACCCTGGCAGGATCGGGCAGCACGCTGCGGGTGCTGCGCAATGCCGCCGACCTGCCGACCGCCGAGGCCGTGCTTGATCTGCTGTCGGAGCAGCACGAACGCGTGGTGGTGGGCCAGAACGCCTCCGGCCAGGTGCGCGAGCTGGAGTTGCGTCTGCGTGTGCGCTTCAGGCTGCGCACCCCGGCAGGCGATGAACTGATTCCCGACACCGAACTGCTGCAGCAGCGCGAGGTCAGCTACAACGAAGCCATTGCCCTGGCCAAGGAGGCCGAAGAGGCCCTGCTGTTTCGCAACATGCAGACCGACATCGTGCAGCAGTTGCTGCGGCGGCTGGCGGCAGTCAAGCGCTAGAACTTGCACCCGCCGGAGCCGCCTTCGGCGTCTTTCCCCAGGCGAACCACGCCCGTGGCCGGGGCTAGCCCATCCCACGGCGTCGGCCGGCTTGGGGCGGGCCGTTTCATGAACCGCCGGGTTCGGACCGTGACGGGATCGTCGGCCCGCGCATCAGCGTGCTCTTGCCAAACAGCGATTCGACCAGGTCTACCGCCAGCACGGCCGTGCGGTTGCGCACATCGAGCGCGGGGTTGAGCTCCACAATGTCCAGCGACGCGAGCCGCCCGCTGTCGGCGATCATCTCCATGCACAGTTGCGCCTCGCGGTAGGTGGGGCCGCCGGGCACCGTGGTGCCCACGCCGGGCGCGATGTCGGGGTCGAGAAAATCCACGTCGAAGCTCACATGCAGATGCGTGTCGGCATCCAGCCCATCCAGCGCCTGCAGCATGGTCTGGCGCATGCCCACCTCGTCGATAAAGCGCATGTCGAAAACTTCCAGTCCTTGCTCGTGCACAAAGCGTTTTTCGCCCGCGTCCACGCTGCGGATGCCGATCTGGCGGATTTGCGCTGGCTGCAGCGCCGGGCCGCCGCCAGGCATCTGTGCCAGTCGGGTCAGCTCTGCGGGGCCAAAACCGCACAGGCAGGCTACCGGCATGCCGTGCACATTGCCGCTGGGCGTGAGCGCGCTGGTGTTGAAGTCGGCATGGGCATCGAGCCACAGCACGCGCAGCTTCTTGCCCGCCTCGGCGCAATGGCGCGCCACGGCACTGATGCTGCCCAGGCCCAGGCAGTGGTCGCCACCCAGCAGGATGGGCAGGTGGCCTTGCCGGAGTGCGTCCAGCACGGCGTTGAATACCGTCTGGTTCCATTCCACGACCTGGGGCAGGTGGCGGTAGCCGTCCACGGGCGGCAGCCAGGGATTGGCGGGGCCGGCCAGGTTGCCCCCGTCCACCACGTGCAGGCCGCGGCCCTCCAATGCCGCCTGCAAGCCCGCCACCCGCAAGGCCTCGGGGCCCATGGAGGCGCCACGCGCGCCCGCGCCGATGTCGGTGGGGGCGCCGATCAGGTGCAGAGGGCGGGGCAAAGAAGGCATGGGGCAGCTGCTTTTATCCAGGGGCGGGCGTTGGTGCGGGGGCTCCCCGTTCAGGGGGAGAGACTGAGGGTCCCTGCTGCTGGCTCCGTGCCACCGCGCGGGCTATCCGAATCCAGCACCTCTTCAATCCGGTTGGCGGTGTGGTGCAATTCGCGCACAATTTTCTGGAGTGCCGTGGCCTCAGTAACGCCACGGGAGAGGAAAATTACATTCAAACAACCCAGCAAGCGTCCACGCCGGTGCAGGGGAACCGCCACCGCACCGAATTTGGGCTCTTCCGCCCATTCGCCCTGGTTGACGCCATAACCACGCTCGCGAGTCTTCTCGATCATGGTGCGAACGAAATGGCGATCCCTTGCTAGCTGCCCGCTGTGGTCCGGGCGCTCACGCAGCAGATCGATCAAGGCGGTTTGCTCTGTTGCGGGGGCAAACGCCAGGTAGGTGCGCCCTGCTGCCGTTGTCAGTAACGGAAGCCGGCGCCCCGGCATGCCGGGGTGGAACGACAGCGGGCTGTACGAGCGGGTGGAAACCCGGACCACCATTTCATCCCCCTCCAGCGACACCAGGGAACAAGGCCAGACAATGGTCTTGGACAACGCCCGCATGTGAGGCCAGGCGATTTCCGTGACCGAGACATTGTCCCGAAATCCGTAACTCAGGCGCTGGACCCGAAAGGTCAACCGGTAGAGGTTGGTGTGCGGCTCCCATTCCACATAACCGGCGTCCCGCAGGGTTTCGAGCAGGCGTTTGACTGTGGTGCGATGCTGCCCGGTGCTGCGGCTCAGCTCCATGATGGACGCCGCCGCACCGGAGTGGCGGTTCAGCGCCGCCAGCAGATCCAGCCCTTTCACCAGGGATTGGCAATGCCGGTAACTGCTGGAGCTGGTCGGGTCCATGGGCGCCTGTGCTGAAGAGAGAGGCGCCCATCTTACGGTCAACCCACCTCTCTCGGCCCACTCAGAGGTCCAGCACCAGCCGGGCGCTCTTGGCGCCGGAGCAGCAGATCATCATCGTCTGGTTCGCATTTTGTTCGGCCTCGGACAGCAGCGCGTCGCGGTGATCGGCCGCACCCGCCAGGATGCGGGTTTCGCAGCTTCCGCAGATGCCCTCGCGGCAGGACGAGGGCACGGAGATGCCGGCATCGAAAACCACGTCCAGGATCGAGCGGCCCTGCGGCACCTGCAGGGTCAGGCCGCTGCGTGCAAGCTCAAGGGTGAAACCGCCTTGCAGCGCCGCTTCGGACTTGGCGGTGAAGTATTCGACATGCGCCTGCTCGCGGCAGTGGCTGGTTGCCTGTTCGAACGCGTCCAGCATGCCGCGCGGCCCGCAGCAGTACAGGTGGGTGTGCCGGGGCGCGGCCGCAGCGAGCGCTGTCAGGTCCATCGGCTGGCCGCCGGGCTCCTGGTCGAAGTAGAAAAAGGCCTGGTTGCCGCAGGCATCGGCCAATGCGCGGGCCTGCTCTACAAACGCGGCATGGGCCCGCGTGCGGGCGCCGTAGTGCAGCTCCCATGACCGGCCCAGGGCGTTGAGCCGTTGTGCCATCGACAGCATCGGCGTGATCCCTATCCCTCCTGCGACCAGGCAGTAGTGGCGCACGTTGTCACTTTCATCCAGGGGGAAGTTGTTGCGCGGCACGCTGGCCAGCAGCACATCGTTTTCCTGCAGGTTTTCGTGCATGTACCGCGAACCGCCGCTGCTGGTGGGAGACAGGTGCACGGCAATCTGGTAGCGGTGCCGCTCACCGGGGGCGTTCATCAGCGAATAGCTGCGCGCCAGGTGATTGGGCAGTTGCAGCTCAAGGTGCGCGCCCGCTTCGAACGGGGCGAGTTCGGTCTCGTTCACCGAGACCAAATCAAAGCACTTCACATCCTGTGCAACGGTTTGTATGCGCTCAATGCGCAAAGCTGTTTTGGTGTCCATCGCTTCACTCGCAAAGGATCAGGGGTTTGATGGCTTCGCCTGCCAGAATCAGTGCGAAAGCGCGGGGACTGTCCGCCAGCGGGATTTCGTGGCTGGCGATCGGCTGCAGGTCGATGTGGTTTTCATAGACCAGGGGCGCAGCCACGTCCCAGGTGTCCCACAGGCGGCGGCCGTGGATGTTGTAGATCGTCGGGCGGCTCTTGCGCCAGGCACCAAAGTCAAAGTCCATGGGCTGGCCAGGCGTGGCGCACCAGCGCACGTCACCCAGCGCGCCAACCATGGCGAAGGTGTTGCGTACGCCATCAGGACTGCCGGTGTATTCAAAGACCACACCGGCCAGCTCGCCGTGGGTGAGATCGCGCACTGTCTGCACGGGTGGTGCCGCAGTCGGGTCCAGGGCTTCGTCTGCACCCATCTGCAGCGCCATCTTGCGGCGTTTGGCGTTGGGGTCGATGGCGATCACGCGCCGCGCTCCGAAATGCCGGGCCACGGCCACGTTCATCAGCCCGATCGGGCCGCAGCCGTTGACGACCACCGTCTGGCCCGACACCCCGCGGCCCTCCAGCGTGGCATGCACCGCAATGCCCAGGGGCTCCAGCAACGCCGCCAACTTCGGCGCGGTGCCGGGTGGGTTGACCCATGCAATCGAGGTTGGAACCGTGATGTATTGGGCAAAACAGCCGTCGATGTCGATCCCCGGGTAGCGGGTGTTCGGGCACACATGGGCCCGGCCGGTGCGGCAGGCGTTGCAGTTCCAGCACGGAATATGGCTTTCCAGGCTCACCAGGTCACCTACCTTGACCCGCCCCGCGCCCTGCGGCGTCGCCGCCTCCGGCCCCAGGGCAATGACGGTGCCGCACATCTCATGTCCCAGCGTGGTGGGGAGCTTCAGGCGCTGCGCGAAAGCGCCTGCACCGTGGTAGAGCTGCATGTCCGTGCCGCAGACGCCTGCCGCATGCACCCGCACCAGCATCTCGCCCGGGCCAGGTTCGCGCACCTCGCGCTCGATCACGGCCAGCCCGTTGACGCCGGGCCGGATTTTGTTCAAGGCCAACATAGGGTTCCCCTTCGCCTTATTGCGGCTGGATGCCGGCGCGCTGGGCCGTTTCCAGCCAGCGGGTGCTTTCAAATTGCACCAGCTTGCCGAAGGCCTCTGCACTCGAGGGCTTGGCGATCAACCCCATGCTGTAGAGCCGGCCCTTGACCTGGGCCTGCGCCAGGACCTCGGCCACATCGGCATTGATTTTCTTGCGTACCTCGTCGGGCGTTCCCTTGGGCGCCATCAGGCCGAACCAGAAGTTCACGTAAAAGCCCTTGGCGCCACTTTCGTCGGCGGCCGCAATATTCGGGGCGATCGGCGAGCGCAGCTTGGACGGGATGCCCAGCGCCTTGATACGGCCGCTGTCGATAAAGGGGCGCGCAGCCGTCAGTGTCGAGAGTACCGCATGCACTTCTCCGGCCATCAGCGCGTTCAAGGCCAGAGCTTCGCCCCGGTAGCTGACGCTCTGGCGCTGGAACTTCATCTGGTCCGCAAACTGCTGGAAGGCCAGCATGGAGCCACCGCCGAAGGTGCCGTCAAAGACCTTGCCTGGGTTGTTGCGCGCGTAGGTGCCGAATTCGGCCATGGTCTTGGCAGGCACGTCGTTGCGCACCGACAGCACATAGTCGCCTTCTGCGATCTGCGTCACCGGAACCAGGTCGGTCAGCGGATCGAAACCGGGGTTTTTGAGAAACAGGTTCACCGAGCCGATCGAGACCGGCGCCAGCAGCAAGGTGGTGCCATCGGGCGCAGCGCGCACCACCTGGGCGGCGCCGATGCTGCCATTGGCGCCGGGCTTGTTTTCGACGACGACCGATTGCTTCCACTTGGTCGAAAGCTGCTCGGCCAGAATGCGTGTGGCACTGTCCGACGAGCCGCCAGGCGCAAATGGGACGACGATCTTGACGGCGCGGTCCGGGAAACTGGACTGGGCGGCGACAGGCAATATGGCCGTTGCGCACAGCGCGGCGGTCGAGCACAAGACAAATTGACGCTTAGATACTTTGAGCATGATGTTGATTCGTTCAGTCAATGGTGGCGTTCGAGGCGCGCACGATGTCTCCCATGCGCTGCAATTCTGTGCGGACGAATCGGCTGAAATCCTGGGAAGAACTGGCCTGCAGCTCCTGGCCGATATCGCGCATGCGTTGCTTGATTTCGGGTTCCACGAGCACTTGTTGCAACTCCTTGTTCAATCGTTCGACGACTGGCTGTGGTGTGCCTGCGGGAGCCAACATGCCAAACCAGACATCGATGGCATAGCCAAGGATGCCCGCTTCGTTCATGGTGGGTAAATCCGGCAGCTTGGGTGTCCGTTCTTTGCCCGTCGTGGCCAGTGCCCGCAACTTCCCCGCATGAATCTGGGGTGTCGCAATGGACATGTCTAAGAAGGCCAGCTGTACCGTGCCTGCCATGAGGTCGGTGAGAACCTGCGTACCCCCTCGGTAGGGCACATGCTGCAACTGAGCACCTGTCATGGTTTTCATCATTTCGCCTGCCAGATGCAATATGGTTCCGTTGCCAGACGAACCAAAGCTGAGGGGCTGCTTTTTCCCCAGTGCGATCAGTTCAAGCACCGAGTTCGCTGGCACGGACGGATGCACCACCAGCACATGGGGGCTGCGTGCCACCAGGCTGATCGGGGCAAAGTCTTTCAGCGCGTCGTAATTCAGCTTTTTATAGAGGGTGGCGTTGGTCGCGAGGCCCGTGGAGGCAAACAGCAAGGTGTATCCATCCGCAGGGCTCTTGGCCACATGTTCGTAGGCGATATTGCCGCCCGCGCCGACACGGTTTTCCACAACCATGTTTTGGCCCAAACGGGTGCCGAGCTTTTCAGCGACCGCTCTGGCAACCACGTCGGTCGCGCCACCCGCCGAGAACGGTACAACCAGCTTGAGGGGTTTGTCTGGATAGCGCGGCTGTTGTGCGTGAGCCGACAAGCCCAAGGCCAGGGTCAATGCGGAAAAAGCGGCAAGCCATGTTCTTCGTGTCTGTTGCATATAAAAAGCCATTGATGAAGGGGGGCGTGGTCGTTTCAGAGCAGGAACGACAGGCCGACGATGGGTTGTTTGCGGCTCAGCAGGACGATGGTCTTTTGCTGGATCTTCCAGGTGTCGCCCACTTTCTTGCAGACGAGCTTGCAGTGGCCTGGAAAGAGGCGGGTCTCGCCCAGACCCTTCTGGCGCCAGTCGCCGGAGCGCACCTCGGTCAGCAGCAGGGCGAACCGGGCGCTGGCGGTCTGTGCGTCGATGTCCTCGATGTCGATGTTGGACACCATACGCAAGGTGTTGGAGCCCGGGTTCTGGGCTACGCGGTTTTGCCGCATGATCTGTTCCACCCGCATCGCCAGGCGCAGGCGGTTGTCGTAGATGATCGAGGATTCCTTGAGGGGGTCGGCGGTTTCGTCGATGGGCACCCAGTAGGTGGCATCGTCGGTGTAGAGCGCCAGCCAGTCGTCGAGCTGCATGTCGTCCAGCAACTGGGCTTCACGCAGGATGAGTTTCTGTACGGGATGGATCATGGGGTTTCTTTCGCGAATCCGAGGGGGTCAGGCGGCTGCAGCCATCAGGGCGCGCCATTTGCGCCAGAAGGCGCGCTGCGGGGCTTCGTCGCTGTAGACGCCGACGCGTTCGCCGTCGGGTTTCACCTCTTCCTTGCCCAGGCCGCGGCTCAGGGTGATCCATTCAAAGGCTTCGGTTCTGAGGGCGTTCTGGCCACCGGCAAACACATCGATGTCGTCGGCGGACAGAATTCCGGCTGTGCCCACCCGCGTCTGGGCGTCGAGCATGCGGTTGGCGTTGATCTCGTCGTGGGCGCCGTCGATCATCAGCGGGTAGGAGTAGACCTCGGTGCGGTCATGCGCAATGGGCTGGATCACGCGGATGTTGAAGTCGAAGATCGTCAGGTTGGGAAAGATCAGGAACTGGCGGTTGGTCAGCACCTCGGCGGCGCCGTCTTCGCCGTACAGCGTTTTCAGCTGGGTGTTGTAGGCGTCGCGCACGGCGGGGTCGATGCCCCCCGATTCCAGTGGTGCGCCGGCTTCCAGCGTGCCGTGGCCTTCGGGGTAGCCCCGGGTGTAGCCCTGCTGGCGCACGGCGGCATGGAGTTCACGGTTCTCGAAGGAGCCTTCGAACTTGCGCACGGTGTTGAACGCGGAACGGTGCACAAATCCCGGGTGGTAACCGTCATAGACGTTTTCGGCCTGGAATTTCCAGTTGCCGTCGAATCCGTACTTGTGCGAGGTGGCGACCCGGTAAGTGCTGCCTGCGGTGCGCTTGAGCCAGAGGTCGATGTGCTGCTTGGCACCGCCCAGGAAAGTTTCCAGGGGCTCGACGTCGGGATTGAAAGAGCCGAACACCAGCCCGCCGTAGGCGGCAACCCGGGGCACCGACTTGAGGTTTTTGTCGGACTTGTTGAAGCCTTCCGGGTAGCGGGCATCGTCCGGAATGCCGATCAATTCGCCCGAGGTGCGAAAGGACCAGCCGTGGTAGGGGCACACAAACGCCCGGGTGTTGCCTTTTTCCTCGCGGCAGATGGTGGCGCCCCGGTGGGTGCAGGCGTTCAGGAGGGCGTGGATGCCTCCTTCGCGACCACGCGTCACGATCACGGGGCGGGTGCCGATCTGGGTGGATTTGAAATCACCCGGCTTCGCAATCTCGCTTTCGTGGCACAAGTAGATCCAGGTCTTGTAGAAGATCTGTTCCATTTCCTGCGCGAAAACCTCAGGGCCGCGGTAGGCCGCGGTGGCCACGCGGAACTCATGGGCTTGTTCATCGACCATCTTGGTGATGGTGTGGGGGGGCAGTCTGGCGTTCATGGGTTTTTCCTGCATCAAGAAGTTGGGCGGATGTTAGGGAGCGCTTTGATGGGCATCAATCTTTTCGAAGATCAGGGTGCACATGGTGCACCCTGATCTTCGTGTTAACCCTTGCTTTGGCGTCCTTTCGTGCAAGCCACGCGCTACACTTTGCCGATGCAAGTCGCCCTGGCCCAACTCTCTCAGCATCTTCAACGGGGCCTTTCGCCGCTGTATGTCCTGCACGGCGACGAGCCGCTGCTGCAACAGGAGGCGGCCGATGCGATTCGCGCCGCGGCCCGTGCACAGGGCTATACCGAGCGCAACTCTTACACCGTGGCGGGCGCGCACTTTGACTGGAGCGCGGTACTGGCGGCGGGCGGCAGCCTGAGCCTGTTTGCCGACAAGCAGATCGTCGAGATCCGCATCCCCTCGGGCAAGCCCGGCAAGGACGGCAGTGTGGCTCTGCAGCAGGTGGCCGAATCGGCCCGGGGCAACGACAGCACGCTCACGCTGGTGATGCTGCCGCGCCTGGACAAGGCCACCCGCACCGGTGCATGGTTTGCGTCGCTCGAAGCCACCGGCACCTCCATCCAGATCGACCCCATCGAACGCGCGCAACTGCCGCAGTGGATTGCCCAGCGCCTGGCAGCCCAAGGCCAGCGCGTGGTGGCGGGCGAGGAAGGCCAGCGCACGCTGCAGTTTTTTGCCGACCGGGTCGAGGGCAATCTGCTGGCCGCGCACCAGGAGATCCAGAAGCTGGCCCTGCTGCATCCGGTCAAGGAAGGAGACGCGAGCATCACGGGCGAGTTGACGTTGGAGCAGGTGGAGGCCGCTGTGCTCAACGTGGCGCGTTACGACGTGTTCAAACTGTCCGAGGCGGTGCTGGCAGGCCAGATCGCGCGCGTGCAG
Organism: Acidovorax carolinensis; assembly: GCF_002157145.1. Lineage (NCBI taxonomy): Bacteria > Pseudomonadati > Pseudomonadota > Betaproteobacteria > Burkholderiales > Comamonadaceae > Acidovorax > Acidovorax carolinensis. The sequence goes on along the minus strand of NZ_CP021361.1, from coordinate 3,877,589 downwards.
CGCATGCTCGATGGCCTGCAGGCCGAGGGCGAGGCCGCCGTGCTGGTGCATTGGGCGCTGGCCGAAGACATTCGCGCCCTCAAACGCGTCAAAGACGCCATGAGCGCCGGCCGCCCGCTGCCCATGGCGCTGCGCGAGAACCGCGTCTGGGGCGCCAAGGAACGCCTGTACGAACGCATCCTGCCGCGCCTGACCAACGCCAGCGCCAACCGCCTGCTGCAATCGGCCCATCTGGTCGACGGCATCGTCAAGGGGCTCAAGGTGCCCGATTGGCCCACCGACCCATGGCAGGCGTTGCAGCGCCTGGCGCTGCAGCTGGGTCGCGTGTGCGCGGGCGTGCCGCAGCGCGGCTAAGACAGGCACCAGCGGAACTGGCGCTCGGCTGATAGCGGTTCGGGGTGCTTATTTTTCGTCGAGCACAAAGGTGACCTGCATGTTCACCCGGTACCCGGTGATGCGGCCGCCCTCGATGGACACCTTCTGTTCCTTGATCCAGGCGCCACGCACGTTGGCGATGGTGTCGCAGGCGCGGGCAATGCCCTGGTTGATGGCATCCTCGAAACTGGTCTTGCTGGTGGCACTGACTTCAATGACTTTGGCGACGCTCATGGTGGGCTCCGAAGGGTGGGGGAAGCCCCCATGCTAGGCGCGGCGGCCGCACGCCCCTGTCGGACAAATCCACCTGAAGCCGTAGTCGGCTGAGCCGCCTTTCGCCATGCATGGCAGCTGCGGTATGGCCCAGGGGATTGAGGCGTGGCAGCGGCAGCGAGGTATCTGCGGCAAAATCCTCGTATGAACGCCCTCAACGTCACCGAATACACCCACGCCCTCGGTTTACAGGCAAAAGTGGCTTCAGCCCTTATGGCTAAAGCGCCAGCAGCTATTAAAAACAAAGCGCTCAAGGCCCTGGCGCGGCTGCTGCGCGACAACACCGCAGCCCTGCAGACCGACAATGCCCGCGATCTGGCGCGCGCCCGCGCCGCGGGCCTGTCCGAACCCATGGTGGACCGCCTCCAGCTCAGCCCCAAGGTGCTGGAAACCTGTGCCCAGGGCTGCGAGCAGCTCGCCGCCATGCCCGACATCATTGGCGAGATCACGGGCATGAAGCAGCAGCCCAGTGGCATCCGCGTGGGCCAGATGCGCGTGCCCATTGGCGTGTTCGGCATGATCTACGAGAGCCGCCCCAACGTGACCATCGAGGCGGCCAGCCTTAGCATCAAGAGCGGCAATGCCTGCATCCTGCGTGGCGGCTCCGAGGCCATTGATTCCAACAAGGCGCTGGCCAAAATCGTGCAGCAGGCGCTGGCCGAAGCCGGTCTGCCCGAGGATGCCGTGCAACTCGTGCAGACCACCGACCGCGAGGCCGTGGGCCAGCTCATCACCATGCCGCAGTTTGTGGATGTGATCATTCCGCGCGGCGGCAAGGGCCTGATCGAGCGCATCAGCCGCGACGCCAAGGTGCCCGTCATCAAGCACCTCGATGGCAACTGCCACACCTATGTGGACGATCCCTGCGACATCGCGATGGCAGTGAAGGTGGCCGACAACGCCAAGACCAGCAAATACAGCCCCTGCAACGCCAGCGAAGGCCTGCTGGTGGCGCGCGGTGTGGCGGCCGAGTTTCTGCCCCAGATCGGCGCCGTGTATGCCGCCAAGGGCGTGGAAATGCGCGGTTGCCCCGAAGCCATGGCCATTTTGGCCAGCGTGCCCGGCGCAAAGCTTGCCGCGGCGACCGAGCAGGACTGGTCTGAGGAATACCTCGCGCCCATCATCAGCGTGAAGGTGGTGGCGGGTGTGGACGAAGCCATTGCCCACATCAACCACTATTCAAGCCACCACACCGACGCCATCCTCACGACCAACCATGTGCACGCCCAGCGCTTTTTGCGCGAGGTGGATTCGGCCAGCGTGATGGTGAACGCCAGCACGCGCTTTGCCGACGGCTTCGAGTTTGGCCTGGGGGCCGAAATCGGCATCAGCACCGACAAGTTCCACGCGCGCGGGCCCGTGGGGCTGGAAGGGCTCACCTCGCTCAAGTACGTGGTGCTGGGCGAGGGTGAGGTGCGGAACTGATTTGCTCCTTATTTCATAGCTGGTAGCGCTTGACAGTATTGCGCTGAAGGCCGATACCACATGAAAATCATCATCCTCGGAGCGGGCCGCGTGGGCCAGAGCGTGGCCGACAGCCTGGTGTCGGAGCGCAACGACATCACCGTCATCGACACCGATGCCGAGCGCCTGCGTGATCTGGAGTCGCGCTTTGACCTGCGCGGCGTGGTGGGCGACGGCATTGACCCGGCCGTGCTGGCCGAGGCGGGCGCCAAGGACACCGACCTGTTGATCGCCTGCGCCGCGCAGGACGAGACCAACCTGGTGTGCTGCAAAGTGGCGCAGCTGCTGTTCAACATCCCCAAGCGCATCGCGCGCGTGCGCTCCATGGGGTTTCAGGCCGATCCGCTGCTCACGGGCCCCGAGGGCTTTGCAGTGGACCGCATCATCTGCCCCGAACAATCCCTCACGCGCTACATCGGCAAGCTCATCGAGTACCCCGAGGCCATGCAGGTGCGCGAGTTTGCCGGTGGGCGGGCCTGCCTGGTGTCGGTGCGGGCGCGTGCCGGCGCGCCCATGGTGGGGCACACCGTGGCCGAGATGCGCAACAGCACCCCGGAGGTGGCCGTGCGCCTGGTGGCCATTTACCGCCGCTTTCCGGAAGAGCCCGATCGTTTCGTGGCCTGTGCCGGCGAAACCCGCATCGAGCCCGGCGACGAGGTTTTTGTGCTGGCCGCGCGCGAGCACATCGCCCATGTGCTGGCCACCTTGCACCGTCGGGATGCCACACCGGTGCGGCCGGTGCGCCGCATCATGATCGCCGGGGGGGGCCGTGTGGGCCTGCACCTGGCGCTGGAGCTGGGCAAGGAGGCTGGGCGCTATCTGGTGAAGATCATCGAGGATGACAGCGCGCGCTGCATCGAGCTGGCCTCGCGCCTGCCGTCCGACACGTTGGTGCTGCAGGGCGACACCACCGATGAAAACCTGCTCGGGGATGAGAGCATCGACGAAATCGATCTCTTTCTGGCCCTCACCGACGACGACGAGGACAACATCATGTCCTGCCTGCTGGCCAAGCGCATGGGCGCGCGCCGCGTGCTGGCGCTCATCAACCGGCGCAGCTATGCCGACCTGATGCATGGCACGCAGATCGACATTGCCCTGTCGCCCGCGCAGGCCATGCTGGGCGAGCTGCTGGCCTACGTGCGCCAGGGCGATGTGCAGGCCGTGCACAGCCTGCGCCGGGGCGTGGCCGAGGCGCTGGAGATCGTGGTGCGCGGGGACCGCAAGACCTCGCGCGTGGTGGGCCGCAAGGTCAGCGAGCTGGCCCTGCCGCGCGACGTGCACATCGGCCTCATCGTGCGCGGCCTGCCGGATTCGCTGGTTGCGCACGAGGTCTCGCCCGATGACCTGCGCGAGCCGCAGGTGATCATTCCGCGCAGCAGCACGGTGCTGGAGAGCAACGACCATGTGGTGTTCTTCCTGCCCCACAAGCGGCTGGTGCGCGACGTGGAAAAGCTCTTCCGCGTGAGTGCCACGTTCTTCTGAACCAACCAGGCTGGCAAGAAACCATGGTGGACATGTTTCCCGTGCTGCGGGTGCTGGGCATCCTGGTCATGATCTTTTCGCTGTCCATGGGGCTGCCGCTGGCGGTCTCGCTCTGGACCGGTGACGGGGTGTGGCATGTGTACCCGCTGGCCATGGCGGGATCGCTGCTGGCGGGCGCCTGGCTGTGGTGGCGCCTGCGCCTGTTCCGGCAGGAGCTGCAGCCGCGCCACGGCGTGATGCTGGTCTCGCTGGTGTGGATGCTGCTGCCGTTGGCTGCCGCCGTGCCGCTAATGCTGGCGGGGCACCACGTCGGGCGGCCCATGTCGTTCACGCACGCGTACTTCGAGGCGGTGTCAGGCCTGACCACTACGGGCTCCACGGTGCTGACCGGCCTGGACAGCTTGCCCGTTTCGGTGAATGTGTGGCGCACCTTCTTGCAGTGGATGGGCGGCATGGGCATTCTGATCCTGGCGGTGGCGGTGTTGCCGCTGCTCGGGGTGGGTGGCAGCCAGCTTTTCAAGGCCGAGGCGGCCGGGCCGCTCAAAGACACCAAGCTCACGCCGCGCATGACTGGCACGGCCAAAGGGCTGTGGGGCGTGTATGCCCTGTTTTCCACCCTGTGCGGCCTGGCCTACTGGGCGGCGGGCATGGCGCCGCTGGATGCGCTGATGCACATGTTCTCTACCGTCAGCCTGGGCGGGCTGTCGCCGCATGACCAGAGCTTCGGGTATTTCCAGTCGCCGCTGCTCGAAGCCATCTGCATCGTCTTCATGCTGGTGGCCAGCTGCAACTTTGCGCTGTATTTCGTGGCGATTCGCAAGGGCCACTGGCACGGCTTCTGGCACGACCCCGAGCTGCGTGCGACCTTGTTCACGCTGGTGGGCGGGGGGCTGCTGGTGGCTGCATTGCTGTGGGTGAAGGGCGTGTATGCGCCGCTGGATGCGCTGCGCCATGGCATGTTCAACCTGGTTTCCATGGCCTCGACCACCGGCTATGCCACGGTGGATTATCTGGGCTGGCCGGTGTTTGCGCCGGTGTTCATGCTGTTGCTGTCGGGCGTGGCCACCAGTGCGGGCTCCACCGGCTGCGGCATCAAGATGGTGCGCATGCTGATCTTGCTCAAGCAGGCGCGCCGCGAAATGAACCGGCTGGTGCACCCGCGCGCCGTGCAGCCCGTGCGGCTGGGCGATGCGGTGGTGGACAACCGGGTGATCTTCTCTGTGCTGGCCTTCATGCTGGTGTATGGCGCCACGATCTTCGGGCTGAGCATGGTGCTGCTGCTGACCGACCTGGACCCGGTGACCGCGTTCTCGGCGGTGCTGGCCAGTGTCAACTGCGCGGGGCCGGGCCTGGGTGCCGTTGGGCCCGCCTCCAACTTTGCGGTGCTGACCGATTTTCAGATCTGGGTGTGCACCCTGGCGATGCTGCTGGGACGGCTGGAAATACTGAGCTTCATGGCCTTGCTCACCCCGGCGTTCTGGCGCCGTTAGTGCGGGCGCCATCCGCACTGCCGCGGCAGCGGCTTGCGAATACCTGGCCCGTCCCCAAATCCCTACAATCCACCGCAATCGCTTCCCAAGGGCATCTATGGTTCCGCATCTCATCACGGCCCTCACGGGGCCGATCAACGAACTCGAACAGCGCATTCTTGACTCGATGCCCGCCATCGAACGCTGGTTCCGGCTGGAGTGGATGGAGCACACGCCGCCGTTCTACACCTCGGTCGATATCCGCAATGCCGGCTTCAAGCTCGCGCCGGTGGACACCAACCTGTTCCCCGGCGGCTGGAACAACCTCACCAAAGAGATGCTGCCGCTGGCCGTGCAGGCCGCCATGGCTGCCATCGAGAAGATCTGCCCCGAGGCGCGCAATCTGCTGATCATTCCCGAGAACCACACCCGCAACACGTTCTACCTGGCCAACGTGGTGCAGCTGCAGCGCATCTTCAACATGGCGGGCCTGAATGTGCGCGTGGGCTCCATCAGCCCCGAGATCAAGAAATCCACGTTGATCGAGCTGCCCAATGGCGACTCGGTGATGCTCGAACCCGTGATCCGCACCAAGGGGCGGCTGGGCCTCAAGGACTTTGACCCCTGCACCATCCTGCTCAACAACGACCTGTCTGCCGGGGCGCCCGGTATTCTGGAAGACATCCACGAGCAGTATCTGCTGCCGCCGCTGCACGCCGGCTGGAGCGTGCGCAAGAAGAGCACGCATTTCAAGAACTACGAAGAGGTGGCCAAGCGTTTTGGCAAGATGCTGGGCATCGACCCTTGGCTGATCAATCCGATGTTCAGCCAGTGCGGCGATGTGGACTTTGTCGAAGGCACGGGCATGGATGCGCTGCAAAGCGGCGTGGATGCGTTGTTGGCCAAGGTGCGGCGCAAGTACAAGGAATATGGCATCCACGAAAAACCGTTCGTGATCGTCAAGGCCAACAACGGCACCTATGGCATGGGCATCATGACGGTGCGCGATGCCAAGGAGCTCGATGCCTTGAACCGCAAGACGAAGAACAAGATGGCCGTCATCAAGGATGGTCAGCCGGTCAGCGATGTGATCATCCAGGAAGGGGTGCTCACGCAGGAGCGGGTGCATGAGGCCGTGGCCGAGCCCGTGGTCTACATGATGGACCGCTATGTGGTGGGCGGCTTCTATCGCATGCATGCCGAGCGCGGCGTGGACGAGAACCTCAACGCCCCGGGCGCCAGCTTCGTGCCCCTGGCCTTCGAGCACAGCACCCACCTGCCCCAGCCGGGTGTGCGCCCTGGCGTGAGTGCGCCGAACCGCTTTTACATGTATGGCGTGGTGGCGCGTCTGGCGATGCTGGCCGCCAGCTATGAGCTGGAAGCCACCAACCCGGACGCCGAGATTTACGACTGACCCGGGTGACTGCGCCACCCATGCCACGCCTTGGGCGCCGGGGCCAGAGGGTAGTTGTTGCACTGCAACAAGACCCGTGGGGCCGATACACGAATACGAGGGCGGGCGCACAATAGCGTTCCCAAAAGTTACGGAACCCTGTCTTGCCCAGTGCAGCGGGGGGTGTCAGTGCAAAGCTCCAAATCATCGCTCGCAGCGCTCACGCTGGGCGCCATCGGTGTTGTCTATGGCGATATCGGCACCAGCGTGCTGTATGCGGTCAAGGAGGTCTTCGGCTCGGGCCATGTGCCGTTCACGCCGGACAACATCTACGGCATCCTGTCCATCTTCTTCTGGACCCTGACGGTCATCGTCTCCCTCAAATACGTGGTGCTGGTGCTGCGTGCCGACAACAATGGCGAGGGCGGGCTCATTGCCATGCTGGCGCTGGCCTCGCAGGCAGTGAAAGACAAGCCCCGGCTGCGCAAGGTGCTGCTGGCGGTGGGCATCTTCGGCACCTCGCTGTTTTATGGTGATGGCGTCATCACCCCGGCCATCTCGGTGCTTTCCGCGGTGGAGGGGCTGGAGGTGGTCTCGCCCCACTTCAAGCAGTATGTGATTCCGCTCACGCTGGTGGTGCTTTTTTGCCTGTTTGTCGTGCAGAAACGGGGCACCAGCGGCATCGGCAAGTTCTTCGGGCCCGTCACGCTCATCTGGTTCTTGACGATTGCCGTGCTGGGCGTGTCGCACATCGTCACCCACCCTGAAATCCTTTGGGCCATGAGCCCGCACCACGCGCTGGGGTTCATGTGGGCGCATCCGGGCATCAGCTTCATCATTCTGGGCGCCGTGGTGCTGTGTGTGACCGGGGCCGAGGCGCTGTATGCCGACCTGGGGCATTTCGGCAAGCGCCCCATCCGCCTGGCCTGGTTTGGCGTGGCCATGCCGGCGCTGACACTCAACTATTTCGGCCAGGGCGCATTGCTGCTGGCCGAACCCGAGGCGGTGAAAAACCCGTTCTTCATGATGGCGCCCGATTGGGCCTTGGTGCCGCTGGTGGTCATGGCCACGCTGGCCACGGTGATTGCTTCGCAGGCGCTCATCACGGGCGCCTTCAGCGTGACCAAGCAGGTGATCCAGCTCGGGTATCTGCCGCGCCTGAACATCCTGCACACCAGCGTGCGGGATACGGGGCAGATCTACATACCGCTGGTCAACTGGGGCCTGTTCGTGGCCATTGTGCTGGCGGTGGTGATGTTCCGCTCGTCCAGCAACCTGGCGGCGGCCTATGGCATCGCCGTCACGCTGGACATGCTGATCACCACCACCCTGACGTTCTTTGTCATCCGCTATGGCTGGGGCTATCCGCTGGCGCTGTGCATCGCGGCCACAGGCTGCTTCTTTGTGGTGGATCTGGCCTTTTTCACCTCGAATCTGCTCAAGCTGTTCCAGGGCGGATGGTTCCCGCTGATGATCGGCGGTGGCGTGTTCGTGCTGATGATGACCTGGAAGGAGGGGCGTCGCCTGCTCAACGAGAAGCTGCGCGCCGATGCCATCGACCTCAAAGGTTTTCTCGAGTCGGTGTTCCTGAGCCCGCCCACCCGCGTGGATGGCACGGCGGTGTTCTTGACAGCCGAGCCGGGGGCCGTGCCCAACGCCATGCTGCACAACCTCAAGCACAACAAGGTGCTGCATCGCCAGAACCTGTTTGTCACCGTGCACAACCACGAGGTGCCCTGGATCGGGCTGGACAAGCGCCTGAACGTGGAGCCGCTGGGGCATGATTGCTGGCAGGTGGTGGTGCATTACGGGTTCAAGAACGATCCCGACATACCCAGCGCGCTGCGCCAATTGCGCGGGCGCGGTTGTGATGTGGAGCCCATGACGACCAGCTATTTCCTGTCGCGCGACACCATCATCCCCACCATCGGCAGCGGCATGGCGCCTTGGCGCGAGAAGCTTTTTGCCCAGATGCACCACAACGCCAGCGGCGCTGCCGACTTTCTGCATCTGCCCAACAACGCCGTGGTCGAGCTGGGCTCCAAGATTGAAATCTAGCCGGTTTTGCGTGTTTTTGGCCGGTAGCGCTGATGTATAAAGCGCAAGCAGCTATTGAATGTATAGCTGATTGAGGCGTGCACCAGGGGCTGCAGCCGGCTCGGCCTGGCCGGGTGCAGTGCCAGAATGCGGCCATGCAATTCTTCAAAGACTTGAGCCTGTCGGCCTTTACCGCCGGGTTTGTCGCGGTGCTGGTGGGGTTCACGAGTTCGGTGGCCATCGTGTTCCAGGCTGCACAAGCCTTCCAGGCCACGCCCGCGCAAATCACCTCGTGGATGTGGGCCCTGGGGCTGGGCATGGGGCTGTGCTCGCTGGTGCCGTCACTGCTGCTGCGCAAGCCGGTCATGGTGGCCTGGTCCACACCCGGCGCGGCCGTGCTGGCCACCGCCGGGCTGGCCGGGGGCTTCAGCATGGCAGAGGCGGTGGGCGCTTTCATGGTGTGTGCAGCGCTGATCACGCTGGCGGGCGTCACGCGCTGGTTCGAGCGCATCATGAACCGCATCCCCATGGAGATTGCCGCAGCGCTGCTGGCGGGCGTGCTGGCGCGGTTTGGCCTGCAGGCTTTTGCTGCGGCGCAGTCGGCCCTGCCGCTGGTCTTGCTGATGCTGGGGACCTATCTGGTGGCGCGCCGCATGTTGCCACGCTATGCGGTGGTCGTCACGCTGGCACTGGCCATCGGCTTTGCCGCGCTGCGTGGCGAGATGTCCTGGTCGGTCATCCGCTTCGAACTGGCCATGCCGGTGTTCACGGCGCCGCAGTTCACCCTGTCTGCAGCCATCAGCCTGGCGCTCCCTTTGTTTGTTGTGACCATGGCGTCGCAAAACCTGCCGGGCGTGGCGGTGATCCGCGCCACGGGCTATGACCTGCCCGTCTCGCGCCTCATCACCATGACAGGGCTTGCGACCCTGGTGCTTGCGCCATTTGGTGGCTATGCGCTGAATTTCAGCGCGATCACGGCCGCCATCTGCATGGGGCCGGAAGCCCACCCGGACCGCGACAAGCGCTACACGGCGGCGGTGTCCTGCGGCTTGCTGTATGTGGCAATTGGCATTTTTGGCGCGGTTGTCACGGGCCTGCTGACGGCATTTCCCAAAGAGCTGGTGGTTGCCATTGCCGGCCTGGCACTGCTGGGCACCATCGGCAATGGCCTGGCCGCCGCGCTGCGCGACGAGCCCCACCGCGAGGCGGCATTGATCACATTCCTGGTCACCCTCAGCGGCGTGGTGGTGGCGGGCGTGGGATCTGCGTTCTGGGGCGTGGTCGCCGGCAGCCTGGCGCTATTTGTGCAACAGTACAGGCGTTCCCCGAAGGGGAGTGTCTGACGCGGTCAGATGCAGTGTGCGGCAATGCCTTTCGGGGCGGCCGCGTGTTTTCGCCATGCGGGTCCTTCTGGCCCGGGCGCCTTTTTCCTGAGAGACCATGAAACTCCTGTTCATCGCTGATCCGCTGGAAAGCTTCAAGATCTACAAAGACACCACCTTCGCCATGATGCGCGAGGCGCAGCGGCGCGGGCACACGCTGGCGGTCTGCCTGCCGCAGGATCTGGTCTGGCAGCGCGGCAGCCAGGTGGCT